>CADEEU010000025.1:5421-17805 GCA_902826385.1 uncultured Acidobacteriota bacterium
CCCGAACCCAGGATCGAAGCAGGGAAGACCGGCGTCGTCAAAGTTTTCAGCCTAGAAACCGGCGAAGCCAACCAAATTAAAACGCAGGTGCAAAATCTGCAGAAGCAAGGCGTGCAAAAGATTGTGATGGACCTGCGTGGTGTGGCGACCGGAAGCATCGACGAAGCCGTAGCGGTAGCCAACCTGTTCATCGGTACCGGCGAGTTGGCAAAGGTCATCGGCCGCGATAACAAGGTGAGCAAGACGTACTCGGCAGATGCGGCAAAAGCGATTTTTGACGGCAAGCTGGCGGTCTTGATCGATCTTGGAACCGCCGGTCCGGGCGAGGTTGTCGCGTCGGCCATTCTTGACCGTAAACGCGGCGAGGTCGTAGGCGAAAGAAGCTTCGGTGCTGGTACCGAGCAACAGTTGTTCACGCTCCGCGGCGGCGATGGCTTGCTTCTCACCACAGCTAAATGGGCGTCACCCAGTGGTGTTCCGTTTCTTGGTGAAGACCGGGCTACGACGGGCGTTAAGCCTTCGGTCGAGGTCAAGCGGCCGGATACTCCTGAGCCGGTCGAGGTCGAGGATCTGATCGACCAACAGGAAGAGCAGAACACGAATCCGCAGCCGACGCCGACTCCGTCAACGACGCCTGAGGTCAAAAAGGTGGTCGAGGACATTCAGCTCAAAAAGGCGATCGAGCTGTTGCAGGACAAAGCCCAGTCCGCAAAAGCCGCCGGAGCGTAATAATGATGTAGGAGCCAGTGCTAAAAAGGCCGGATCCTGCGTCCGGCTTTTTTTATTGTTGTGAACGTAGAACGCTGTTAAGATTATGCCGTCGTTTACGGTCCGATGAAACGATCTCCAATCTTTCTGAACATATTTGTCGCTCTTGTCATTTTCTTGGCAGGGGCAGAAATTGTGTCCGCCCAATCAACCAGTCAGGAGTTTCCGACCGCGGTCGTGGCAAGCGAAATATCGGGCGTGATAAAAGCTCGTGACGTCGGCGACTCTCGCCTGACGACTTATTTCTACACCTTCGGCAGCGATCAGGGCGATCTTTTCATCAACATCGTTACCAAAAATTTGACCGGCGATATCGACGTTTTCACTGTCAATGGCGTTCGCCCGTTGACAAAGATTGTCGTCTACGCCGACTACGCTGAAGCAGAAACCGGCAGGGCTATTTACCTTCGCAAATCCGAAAAGCTGTTGCTGCGAATTCAGGGGCGAACTCCGAATGACGACCCGGCGACGTTCAGGCTCAAATTTGCCGGAAGCTTTGTCGCTGTACGGGCGGAAGATCAGCAAATGGCCCCGGAGCTTCCAAAGGTTTCATCCGAAAGCCGTGACGGCATCAGGGTAAATTCGGTCGGGACGCTTTTGCCGCCGCCGCCGAAAAGTGTAGAAACGCCGGTCGAAAAGGAAGTCGCCAATGTCGAGTTGCCGGTTAAGAACGATGAGTCAGTAAAGGAAACTGCCGAGGAAAAGCCGTCCGAAGATGCCGAAACTAAAGCGAAAGCAAATCTGGAATTGGTTGTTACCGATCCGATAAAGGCTGAGGAAAAACCCGAAGCCCCAACTCCTGCCAATGCCGCGACAACCCGACGCCGGACGACAGCGAATAGACGCTCTCGATCAAAAGTGGTCGAAACTGAACCGAAAGCAAAAGAATCGATCGCTGTGGAAAGTGCCGAACCTGAAAAATCGTCGGTGAAGGAAGCCGCTCCAGTTCCCACTTTATTAGGGAAGCGAAAAAGCAAAGCTCCGAAGAGACCGGCTGAAGTCAAACCCGATCCGCTCGAGTCGATTAGTCTGGTAATTCAATTGAAAGACGGAAACGCGATACAAAAGAAGATGAGCGAGGTCTTTAAGTTCAGCGTCGATAAAGGCGTCCTGACCGTGATCCTTAAAGACGGTTCGATCTCACGTTATCAGATCGTTAACGTTGCGAAGGTGACTATTGAATAGTGTCCTAGGCGTAGGAATGCAGCCCCGGCAACAGATAGCTGACTCCCAAATACGTGAAAATCACCAACAAAAATCCGAGAATGGCGAAGTACGCCGAGCTGCGGCCCGACCATCCACGCGAGATTCGCGTATGCAGAAACGCCGCGTAGGTCAGCCACGCCACAAGGGCCCCGGTTTCCTTCGAGTCAAAGCCCCACGGCCTGCCCCATGACTCATTCGCCCAAATCGCTCCGGTAATAAGCAGCATTGCGAGTCCCGCGAACGCGAGACAAGCAGTCTTGTACATCAGGCTGTCAAGGGTATCAAGATTCGGTAACCGCTCGCGGAGTTTGTCGGTCCTGAATGCGAACAATAGGACGAAGAAGGTTCCGGCCAGTCCCGTGATAAGCCCGGCAACTTCGACCGGGTTCGTATTGAGGCTGAGATAAAGTTGGCTGCCATTTGACTGGAAATAGGAACGACCCGTTTGTTCGAACTGGCCCTGCGTGATCGCCGAAAATTCCTTTACCGTTAACTGCTGACGTTCGGCGATTGCACGTCCCGCGGTCGCATATTGAACGGGGGCCGCATTAAGCTGCGCCTGAAGCCGTTGCTGAACGTCGCTAGTATTACGAATACCGGACACTAACAAAGCTATGGCTAGTATTTGAGAAACAAAGGCTAATTTTAAAAGGTAGTGACCAACTGTTCGGGCTTTCTCGCTGTTCTGATAAAGGTAAAAAGAAAACGCGATAATAACACTCAGAGAAAGTAATCCGGCAACAACGAGGGCCGGTCCGACATACGGAACCTCCAAACGGAACGGAGCCGAGAAAGGCTTGCCGTCATCAAGATTAGGCACAAACAGGCCCGCACGATACGCAAATTCGGTAAATACCGAAAATTTACTGATCGACGCGATAACGGCAAGAACGAAAACGTTTGCCCAAATTGCCATCGCCTCGACCTTTGCGTTGTCTTTTAAAAGATAGATTACGGCGATCGCAAAACAGACAAGGGCGACACCGTAACTGAGCGAAGCAACACCGACGTGAATCGGCCGCCAATATGAATCAAGCACCGGCGGAAGATCGATGAATTCTCCACCGATAAATCTTGCCAGGGTAAGAATCAGCGCCGCTAAGGGCAGGGTAAACGCGCAAAGTACCTGGAGATTTTGTTTCCGAGCCAAAAGCAATGTCGCAATTCCAGCCCCGAAAGCGAAGGCGAGACTCAGGTCGTAAAGGTTGGCAAATGGTACGTAACGAAATACCCACGGGTCTTCCATGTTGCCTGCCAGCCGCATTTCCGCTATCTCGTGATCGTACGCCGCCACCCATCTAACCAGCCAACTCGAGAGGTTGAAGAACACACCCAACGTGGCTGCCCAAAGACCGAGCTTTCTAGCCATTTCGGACGGCGCGTACAGGTTGGTCAAATGGAACAACGCCGCGAAAATATAGGCAGCGAGAGCAAGCATCATCAGAGCTCCATCAGTTATGAAACCAGCGCCGACCTGCCAACGCGCCAACAGCATTGCCAGTGATCCAACGATAGCGATCGCGGCCGGAGCGTATGTCAGCCAACTCGGTGACTGCTTTTCCCGATAAATTTCGTTTGCGGCTATTACTTGTTCCATAACTACCTCAGTGCTTTGGTGTCAATCGTAAGAACTATGCCGACACCGTGCGTTGCCTCAGTTCTTCTACTATCTTATTAAACTTATCTTCAAAACCCGCATGATTTCGGTTTGTGTGACCGCCAAGAACCACTTCCGTCCGTCCATCAGCATCTTTTCGAACGAGTGCCCAAATTCGTCGGTGCGAGAAGAAGAAGACAAACATAAGAGCCCCGATCAAGCCAAAGCCGCCGAAATACCATGCTATGAAAGCTCCGTTATAGGGATCGTACTTAATGGAAAGAACGTGAGCAAAAGGTGACTTTTCATAGTCCGTTAATCGCCACTTGTACCCAAGTTTCGGGGCTCCCACCGGAATGTTCTCGGCTATACCGGCACCGAATGCGAAGACGCGAGTTCTTTGACCACCGGGAGGCGTCACATTTAAAACGGCAACCGGATTATTGTAATCGCCCGAACGAGTGTCGGGTTTTCCTTCGCTGTTGAAGGTAAAATCCGGGAGAAACTCGTCATACTCGACTACGGTTCCGTCAGCAAGCGTCGTGTTGCCCATGCGAGGAATATCGAGCAAGATCGGATCTCCGCCGCCTTGCGGTGTTACTTCCAGCTTTATGTTGCGAGCATTTCCGATCGGGATCGTCTGAGCTTGAAAAAACCTGTAGCCCCGATACGAGAACGGCTTGTTCATGCTGATGTCGGCAATCTGATCTCCGTATTCCGGATCTTCAACTTTTAACTGAGTACGCCAGTCCAAGGTGTTCGTTACATCTATCGATCCGGAAGGGTCGATCAGCTTTTGCTGGATGTCGGTGCACGTCATTGTGAAGGGAAGCTGCACGTCGAACTTTTCCTTTTTATCCAGATCGAACTGGATCATCTGTATTTTGTCGGTTCCGTCACCAGGTATCATACGCACATCCGCGTCGAAACCTGTTCTCAAAGCGACAAAGTGTCCAAGAAAAAGGGTGAGTAATGTGACGTGAACGATATAAGCACCCAACCGGTTCAACTTGCCTTTTTGACCGAA
The DNA here is from genome assembly GCA_902826385.1 of uncultured Acidobacteriota bacterium. Classification (GTDB taxonomy): domain Bacteria; phylum Acidobacteriota; class Blastocatellia; order Pyrinomonadales; family Pyrinomonadaceae; genus OLB17. The sequence continues at coordinate 10,020 of CADEEU010000025.1, forward strand.
TACGACGACGGCTTTTGATCTTAGAATCTGATCGAATTGCTTGTTTCCATTTTCGTCTAAACCGTATGAGACCGACTCATTCTCGGTCACTGCCGGAGAAAATCCGTGTTTGGCAAAAACCGCCTTTACATCTTCAATCGCGGCTTTTTCATCGGATCTCGCCGGAAGAACTATGGCGTTATCTTTTTGGGATAAGAGCCAGTCCTTCGTCGCGATCAGCTTTGGTTTGCTGACGTACTTCCAAGCTCTGGGAAATCGATCGATTGAGGCAAGAATTATGTTTAGCGAAAGTATCAGGAGCAGGAGGTTGAAATACCAGCTATGGTAAATGTCGAAAAACCCAAGAGAGCCGTAAACAGTTTTCTCCGCCGGAGTTAGTGACGCAAAATATGCATCGAAGCCCTGGACATTTTGCTGCACGATCAACATCCCAACCATGCATAGGGCGACCAGTGTACAAAGCATGACGACGCCAAAACGGACCGAGCTTAAAAAATTTAGCACTCGGTCGAAGATCGGCTCATTTGCCTTTGGCATTTCGCCGGCCCTGATTGTTTCTTCGGCGGCAGACATTTGCAGTTAAAAAATGATAACTTAGCGCGGCTTGTTTGTCATCCTTCATAAAAATTAGAAACACTTCATTCCAATAGAAGCCTCCAGCCGGTATCTCGGATTGGAAAATCACTCATAAAAACGCTATTCTTATCGCAACTTCGATCAAGCTTCAAATGTCTTTATGAATGTGACCGCAGTCGAGATACAGGAACAAAAGGTGATTGGTTTGCGCGAACGCTTGTTGGCCTTTGTTGAACTTACCAAACCCCGAATTGCGTTCATGCTTGTGCTGACGTCCGCGGCCGCCTTCTACCTTGGCACTAAGGGAAGCTTTGATTTCGTTCTGTTCGCAAACGCGACGGTCGGAATAACGCTCCTTGCATTTGGTGTCGCGACGCTTAATCAGTACATTGAGCGCTCCACCGACGCTTTGATGAACAGGACGGCAAAGAGACCTATCCCGACTGGCAAAGTCACGCCTAACGAAGCCCTGGTTTTCGGTATCGTTCAATGTCTGGTAGCGGAACTGTATTTGTTCTTTCTGGTAAACCCTCTGACCGCGATACTCGGTTTAACTGTTATCGTCGGCTATGTGTTTCTTTATACGCCGCTCAAGACCGTAACAACCGCCTCTACCGCTATCGGGGCTATCCCTGGGGCCATGCCGCCACTTATGGGATGGACGGCTGCCGCAGACGAGATCACGCTCGGAGCATGGGCCCTTTTCACTCTTCTGTTTTTATGGCAGTTTCCGCACTTTTTGGCCATCGCGTGGATGTACAGGGATGAATACGCCAAAGCCGGAATAAAGATGCTGCCCGTGGTGGAACCGAGTGGCCGAATTACGGCAAGACAGATCGTGCTTTTCGCAATCATGCTCGTACCAGTTAGCTTGGCTCCGTTCTTTTTGAATTTTGCCGGCGTAGGGTTTTTAGTTGGGGCGGTCATCCTGGGCATCTGGTTCCTGTTTGAAAGTATCAGCGCCGCGCGTGCCAAAACCGTTGAGCGAGCACGGAGACTTCTAATGGTTTCAGTACTCTATTTACCTTTAATTTTCGCACTTGCCGTAATCGATCGCCGTTAGTAATGAAGGTCGGAACCGCAGAGATAATTCCTGACTCCCGGCAGCTAAGAAGGGCTGGCCGGAGAATCGCCGACACATCCTCGCCTCTCGGCGGCAATGGCGGAGGCGGTGACGGTCCGGATGGCGACAGCGGGGATTTTTCAAACCTTCCAAATATCGACCGACACGAAACTCCGACCGGCGACAAATCGAAATACATCGCTTGGTTTCTGATGATGGCCGTCGGGATGACCTTTGCCGGCCTTCTTGGGGCCTATCTGATGATTGCAACGAATCAGGCCGCTGAATGGAAGCCGTTCGATCTTCCTGTTCAGATTTGGATAAGCACGGCGATAATTTTGTTCAGCAGCATTACCTACGGACTTGGGAAACGGGCGGTCGACCGCGCCGATAGTTTCTCAGCCCGCAAGTGGTTTGTTGCTACGACCGTCCTCGGAGCCGCGTTTATTTCGTCACAGATAGTCGTCTGGCTTGATCTTGTCAGCCGCGGTTTTTACATGAGCGGTAATCCGTATGCCGGCTTTTTCTACATATTGACGGCTGCCCACCTGGTGCACGTTGCGGGCGGAATCATCGCTTTGGGGTCGATCCTCCTCAAGACCTGGTTTCCAACCTCATCCGAGACGGATAAAGTTCGCCGCCGGCACCTTGCACGTTCCGTTGGCTGGTATTGGCATTTCATGGGTTTTCTTTGGGTAGTCCTTTTCCTGATGCTCGGACTCTGGAAGTAGATAAAGCATTGTAATGGAACTACTTAAGGTTTTCCCCCATCTGAATGCCGCACTCAACGCAACCAGCTGCCTTTTATTGGTTTGCGGGCTCTATTTTATTCTGCGTAAACGGGTTAGCTCTCACCGGCTTTGTATGCTGGGTGCAAGTTCTGTTTCCGCCCTGTTTCTTGTATGCTACGTAACTCACCACATCATCCGAACCTCGATTTATGGTCTCGGGCCGACAAAATTCAAGGGTGATGGGCTTTCCCGGCCTGTTTACTTCACGATATTGACTTCGCATACGATCCTGGCCGCTACGGCGGCGCCTTTCATTATTGCTACGCTTTGGCGGGCTTTAAAGGGTAAATTTGATTCCCATAAACGGCTTGCCCGCTTAGTTTACCCTGTCTGGCTTTATGTATCACTTACAGGTGTGATAGTTTATCTAATGCTTTATCATTTCTTTCCTTCACACTAGAAAATTAGATTTTCCCTTGTAAACCTTTTGCCCTGTGTGGTAATCTTACGATTGTTGAAAAGTTGATCACCGAAGCCTTATCGAACCGTTCGAAAAGGCGCGGGGGAACCAGTTGGAAAGTGAATTTTTCACGATCCAGGGGGCGAAGCGGCAGGTGTGTCGCAGGGATAATCTTTCGTTCCTAGCCCGGCAGCTAACCTCGTAGGTGTTGCAAAGAAGTTACTGCAATGTGATGTAAGTCGCGATTTTGTGTGTGCTTCGCGCTCTCTGCTTTCTCAACATTTCAAGCAGACATCCGGTCTTCTCAAAGGAAAAAAGTTCCGCGAATTCTCACGCGGAACTTTTTTTATTTCGTTGTAGTTGTCAGAGCGGCAATCTTGACTGTTTTTATCGGAATCTTTTCGTTCTTGTCGATCGTGATTTTAAGCGGTCGGGACACCAGCTTGAATTTGAAAGTCTCAGAGCGTTTTTTCAACTCGATCTTTTCAGTTTCTAGTCCTGACGTTGTATCAATATCTACATCCAGGGGCAGCGTGAAGGCCGGCGGTGTCAGATTATCCTGCTTTTGAGTTTGAGTCACGGTTAGTGTCAGGGTTTTTGAACGATTGCTGTAAACCTGCTTGACGTTCAGTTTCGGATACCCAAGTCCATAAATCCACTGGTCGAAAAACCAGTCGAGATCACTCCGGGATGCCTCTTCCATCGCTGCTTTGAGGTCTGTCGATTCAACGTTTCCCAACTTGTGGCGGTTAAGATAAATATTTACACCGCGCCAGAAAGCCGCGTCGCCGATTTGCTCGCGCAAAGTATGCAAGACGGCACCGCCTTTATTGTAGGTAGTGTAGGGAACGTCGAAAAGCTCAGCGACCTTCGCCGCGTTTCGATTAAAAAGCCCGTGCCTTTTGTCGCCCGTTGCATCGCTTGCCTTGAACTGATCGGCATCATTCACAATCTTTTGAAGATAGCTCCGCCGACCGTATTTTTTCTCACGAAAAGCCGCCTCCATAAAGGTCGCGAATCCTTCGTTAAGCCACAGCTCGGCCCAATTCTTACAGGTGACCAGATTTCCAAACCACGAATGGGCAAGCTCGTGCGACACCAGATCTTCGACCGTCGCCTCAAATAGAGGGTTGTTTACCAAGAATATGTCGCGGTCGGACATCGTCGTGGCGGTCATATTCTCCATGCCCCCGAACGCGAAAGCCGCAACTACTGTTTGATCGTATTTCGGAAACGGATAGTCTACCCCCGTTAACTCTTCAAAAACACGGAACATGTCTTTGGTTCGTCCATACGCTTTCGGGACAACAGCTTCCGTTCCGGGATAGACATAGTATCCCAGAGGTATGTTCTTGTACTTTTCGGCGACCGCCGCGTAATCGCCGACAACAAAAGACACGAGATACGTCGAGAATGGAGTATCCATCTTAAAGTGATGGGTGACAGTGCCGTCGGCATTATCGGACTTGGCGACGATGAGGCCGTTGCCAATCACTTCTTCGTGGGCATTTGCGGTAATGAATTGCTCGACGGTGGCCTTGTCGCTGGGAAAATCGAAAGACGGGAACCAGTGACGTGCTTCGTCGGGTTCACCCTGGGTCCAGATCTGTTCGGTGCGAGCGGGAACGCCGTCCGCCGCAGGCTGTTTATCGATAAAGTAGATTCCTTTTTTCGGCGTCGCGGAATATTTGAATCGGATCCCGATCGTTTGCTGCGGAGTGTAGGTTCGATCAAGGTCTACCACCACCTGATCGCCCTGTACGCGATAGTTCAGTGGCGAATTCGTTTCTTCCAGCGTAACGGACGAGTAAGAAATACCGACGGAATCAAGTGTAACTTGCCTGAACCCGGCAGTGAGCGGCTTCAGCCGGACAGTCGTATCGCCGATTACTTTTTTGGCAGCACGATCGAAGCTGACGCGGAGAATGTAGTGCTGCACGTCATAGTTGCTTTGACGATTAAAATCGGGGCGAGAGCTTTGAGCTCCAACCCCGAAGAAAAGAAACAACGAAAAACCAGTAACCCAGAATGCTCGAAATTGTTTCATTTTTCAGATTTACTTTAGATATTTGTCCAGCCAACCAATCACATTCGAGTACCAGAATTCGGAGTTCTGAGGTTTCAAAATCCAGTGTCCTTCGTCCGGGAATATGATCAATTTAGATTCGACACCTTTTAGCTGCAGACCGGTAAAGAGCTGAATACTTTGGTCCACCGGGACGCGATAATCCAGCTCACCGGCGGTCACCAGGGTGGGCGTAGAAAAGTTGTTAACAAACTTATGCGGCGACCATTTATTGTAATTGACCGGATTTTCCCAGGGCATTCCCTTGAATTCCCAATTAACGAACCAAATCTCTTCGGTAGCGGCAGCCATGCTTTCGAGATTGTAAACGCCGGCGTGTGAAACCAGGGCCTTGAACTTAAATCGCGGGTCGTTATTGTGTCCTAGGATCCAATCGACCATGTATCCGCCATAACTTGCTCCAGCGGCACCGATACGGTTTCGGTCGACGTAGGGTTTCTTTAGAACTTCGACGATGCCATTCTTGAGGTCGACAAACACCTTGCCGCCCCAATCGCCTGAAATGTCGTTTACAAACTTTTGTCCGTAACCAGTCGAACCGCGCGGATTGGGAAGGAACACGATATAACCCGCGTTTGCAAAAATCTGTGCATTCCAGCGATAGCTCCAACTATCGTTCCACGCCCCTTGCGGGCCGCCGTGAATCAGCACCAGTAGAGGATACTTTTTCGAAGCATCGAAGTTTGCCGGCTTTAAGAGAAATCCGTGGTTGGGAGTTTGCAAAGCACCTTTCCATTCGATCTCTTCGGGCACAGGAAGTGCGGCCGTCCTGCGGGTTTTGCTTAGGGCGTTCACCGCCGAACTTTCCAGACTAGCCGAAAACAACTCAGCCGGCGCCGCCATCGAACTTGAGAGAAAAACCGCAGATCTGCCATCCGGAGTGAGAGAAAAGTTTGTGATGAAAGGGAATTGAGAAAGACCACCCTCCAAGGGTTTTACGTGCGTCGCGATCCGCAGTCGAAAATTCGGCTCGAGCGGAACCGTGAACACTTTAGATTTTCCTCTGGAGCCCGCCGCAAAATAAACCGTTTTGCCATCGGGCGAAAGTGTCATCTCGTCGACCTGAAGATCGAAGCCACGCGTAAGCTCGACAGTTTCACCGCTTTTACGGTCATATCGCATTATCCGCCAACGATCCGCCTCGAACGTTGCCGTCGCCTGCGAACGGAAGAGGATAAATCGCCCATCCGGCGTGTATGTCGGCGAAGCGTCGTAGCCCTTGTTGCTGACAGTGATATTCCTGGCTTCGCCGCCGTTTAGCGTTAAAACGTACACATCGCTGTTTGTGGAAATAGCTTCTATCTTGTCTGGATTTCGCAAATAAACAATTTCGCGGCTGTCCGGGGAAAATGCATAATCGTTGCCGGACGCGGCTCCATACGGAGGCGAGTCGAAATCTCCAGGCGTAAGGTCGCGGGCGATGCCGCCTTCTCGCGGAATCACAAATACGTGGCTGCGCTTCCGGTCACGCCATTCATTCCAGTGTTTGTACAGAAGCCGTTCTGCAACCTTCGCCTTTACCTTGCTATTCTCGGCCTTTTTCTCCTCGGCGTCGTTGCACGCATCGGAAGTACATTCCGGATACACTTCGGAACCGAAGGCGATCCACTTTCCATCCGGCGACCACACCGGGCCGCCCGCCCCGGTCGAGATTCTGGTGACTTGCTTGCTATCGTCACCATCTTCTTCCATCAGCCAAATTTGCCCGCCTGTTACGTAGGCGATGTGCTTTCCATCCGGCGACCATCGAGGCTGGCTGTGCGACGAATTTCCCTTCGTGATCTGCTTCAAATCGGAGCCGTCGACGTCGACGGTATATATGTGAGTAAGGGTTCGATTCTCGACTTTGTTTGCTACGCCGATCGTAAAAGCCACCCTTTTCCCATCCGGAGAAAGCTGTGGGTCGCCTACACGGCGGAGGTTTATCATTTCATCGAATGTAAGTCCGGACTGGGCGAAAATTCCGGCCGAAAGGAGCGCAAGAATAAGGATCGAAAGGGCAAAACGTTTCATGATTGTTTCCTGTACTTTTGATGTCTGGAAGAGCTTTCAAGTATTATCGCATACAATCGCTCGTCATTGAACGACAAGGATTTCGGTCGCGAACGATAAATCGCTAAAATGAGTCTATGAAACCCATCTTCGCTGCCATCTTTTTCTTAAGTGTTGTTGTCAATGCGGCCGGACAAACTGTGACGCCGACGCCCAAGCTTTACTCTGAGCGCACTATCACCGAGCTTCGCGATATCCAACGCGCGGCACTTGCCAGCGATTACGCCCTTAAAAAGACCGCATATCTTTCAAACAACATCGGACCGCGGCTGACCGGCTCGCCGCAGGCCCAGCGAGCGGTCGAATACGTCGCCGACGAAATGAAAAAGCTCGGGCTCGAGGTTCGTCTGCAAAAGTTAACCGTTCCGCATTGGGTACGAGGCGAAGAAAAAGGCGAGTTGGTCCAATTTCCTGGAATGGCCGCGGGAACGACGCAGAAAATTGTTCTAACCGCGCTGGGCGGCAGCGTTGCGACACCCGACGCCGGCATCACGGCGGAGATTGTCGTTGTCCGTGATTTCGCGGAACTGGAATCGCTTGGCAGAAAAGGTGTTGAAGGTAAGATCGTCCTTTTCAATAACAAATTCGATACCGAGCTGGCCGCCGCGGGTTTCGGCGGACAGGCTTATGGCCAGGCTGTGGCTTATCGCGGCGGCGGGCCTTCGGCGGCCGCTCGTCTTGGTGCGGTCGCGGTTTTGATCCGCTCGGCTGGCGGGTCTCAAAATCGTCTCGCCCACACCGGAGCGATGCGTTACGCCGATGGCGTTTCAAAGATTCCGGCCGCATCCGTGGCTTTTGAAGATGCCGAGACAATCGCC
>CADEEU010000026.1 GCA_902826385.1 uncultured Acidobacteriota bacterium
AACGCATCGCAAATGTTAAATCTACCCGCGACAACACAGCCGTGCTCAATGCCCTGGACAAACTAAAACTCGCCGCCCAGCACAACGAAAACACCATGCCCGCGATCATCAGTGCCGTCGCCGCCTACGCCACCGTCGAAGAAATCTGCGTCGCGTTAAGGGATGTCTACGGCATCTACGAAGAACCGGCCTTCTAGCTCTGGCTAATAGCTGACAGCTAACAGCCAATAGCTAATAATGAAATAGAAGACAAAAGGGAGAAAAAGAATTGGCTATTAGCTGTTGGCTATTAGCTGTTGGCTATTAGCTGTTGGCTATTAGCTATTGGACAGAGAAGAAATATGCAGGATTTCCGAAACTTACAGGTCTGGCAAAAAGCCCATGAACTCGTGCTGGTTGTTTATGACCTCACTCAAGATTTCCCGAAAGAGGAGTTGTTCGGACTCAGACATTCGCTTCGCCGGACCTGCGTAGACATTCCCGCGTATATTGCCGAAGGTTCCGGAAAAGCCTCCGATGCCGAATTCTCGAGATGCATCGGCTCGGCTCTGGGTTTGGCGAACCGGCTGGAATATTTCGTACTTCTCGCGTTCGACTTGAAACTTCTCAGCGAACCGAGCAATACAAAACTCAGCCAGTCGATCGTTGAACTAAAGAAACGGCTCAACGCTTTCAACCGTAGCTTACGGACGTAGAGAGCGGCCTGAATCCAAATATCCCGCCTCGGCGAAACCATATAAAGAACTCTTTGCGGAAACTGCTGCACGTTGCCCTTTTTGGGCATTCGTGTGGAAAGAAGTACGTTTCCGGTAGGCGTTCTTAATTTTCTTTAGGAGACCGAAATGAAATTTAATTTGATATTGACAACGACCGCTGCGGCAACGTTTTTGATGGCGGGCTGCGGGGCACAACCGGGGACGAACAACGCTGGCAACTCGAACGCAAATCGTCCGAGTGCGATGTCGAGCAATTCGAACAACGCGATGGCCGCGAATAGCGCAAATAACGCCGCAACGGCTCCGGCCGCTGACGGTAATCCGATGGTCGGCGGAGCTCCGATGCTGGCGTCCAAAGACATCGTCGACAACGCCGTTAATTCCAAAGATCACACCACGCTGGTCGCTGCCGTAAAGGCTGCCGAGCTGGTAGAGACACTGAAAGGCAAGGGACCGTTCACCGTTTTTGCTCCGACAAATGCGGCGTTCGACAAAATTCCGAAGGCTACGCTCGATACGCTGATGAAGCCGGAAAGCAAAAAAGCTTTGGCGGGTATACTCACTTATCACGTCGTTGCCGGTAAGCAGGACGCCGCGAGTATCGTAAAGGCGATCGAAGACGGTAAAGGAAAAGCGACCTTTAAGACCGTCGCAGGCGGCACGCTGACGGCCGCGAAGGAAGGAAATAACGTCGTTTTGACCGACGAAAAAGGCGGCAAGTCAACCGTGACGATCGCCGATGTTATGCAGTCGAACGGTGTGATCCACGTGGTCGATAGCGTTCTGATGCCCAAATCGTAACGTCACGGTTTGAGCAGTAAAAGAAGGGCCGCGAAGGTAACCTGTCTTCCTTCGCGGCCTCTTCTTTTTCCTATTTACCGTGGCTCACACGCCAAACCTTGTTCGCTCCGTCGTCGGTAATAAGCAGCGAGCCGTCGGAATGGACCAGAAGTCCCACCGGTCTCCCCCATACTTCGTTGGAGTTTTCGTCGGGGAGCCAGCCGGATACGAAGTCTTCGTATGAGTTTCCCTCCAGTTTGCCTTTATCATCGAACTTTATGCGTACGATCTTGTAGCCGGATAGTTTTTGGCGGTTCCAGGAGCCGTGGAACGCGACGAACGCGTCGCCCTGGTATTCTTTCGGGAACATTTTGGCCGTATAGAATTGAATGCCGAGGGCAGCGACGTGTGATTGGAAGATCACGTCGGGCACGATCGATTTCTTTACAAGCTCGGGGTTTTCGCCCTTGCGTCGAGGGTCTTCGTTATGACCCAGATAGCTGTATGGCCAGCCGTAAAAGCCGCCTTCTTTGACCGAGGTTGCGTAATCGGGCACGAGGTCATCGCCCAAACCGTCGCGTTCGTTCACTGCGGTCCATAGTTCACCGGTCTTCGGGTTCCATGCGAGACCGATGGGATTTCGTAGTCCGCCCGCGTAGATGCGATGGTTCTTTCCGTTCGGATCGTAAACCGAAATGGCCGCCCTTCTTGGATCAGGTTCTACGCTAACATTCGTAGCAGAACCTATTGAAACAAATAGCTTTGTGCCGTCCGGCGAAAACAGCAAATTACGCGTCCAGTGCTGGTTATAGCCTCCTGCGGTAAGTTCAACTAATTTCTCAGGTTCGCCCTCGGCCGCCGTCTGGCCGGGCTTGTATTTGAACCGCACTATCGAATCGGTATTCGCCACATAGAACCAATCTTTATGAAACGCCATTCCGAACGGCTGCGAAAGTTTGTTCGAAAACAGAAACCGCTCCTCCGCCACGCCATCCTTATTCTTGTCACGCAGGACGATAATTGAATTGGCACGCGAATCTGAAAGAAATACGTCGCCGTTCGGGGCTAAGACCATCCAACGCGGCTCGCGAAAATCGCCCTCGGCAAATACGTTGATCTTAAAGCCTTTCGGCACAGTCAGCCGCGCACCTGCGGGCATCGATACGTTTTTCGAAGGCCGACGGGCACTCGTGGTGTGAAACGGCGGCGGCAGTTTGGCCGCGTCGTACGACGAAACCGGCATTTTGTCCGACTGGACAATTTCCGGCATTGCCGGATTTTTCGCGGGCGATGGCTGACAGTAAATTCCGACAGCACCGCAAAGTAAGATCGTTATCGTAGAAAAAAGGTTTCTGTTACAATTTGCTTTCACGTTGTTCCCCTCTTGAAATTGATGATTCCGCTTACCGAACAGGATAATCCGGCACGCTGGCAAAGTTCAAGACGCCTAGGTGTGCAAGGTGAACAGGTCGCGGCGGACCATTTGAGATCGAGCGGCTATCGACTCGTTGTTTCCAACTTCAAAGTGCCGATCGGCCGAAACACTTCGAACGCACAGATAACCGGTGAAATAGACATTATCGCACTCGATGACGAAGTGCTTTGCTTCATCGAAGTAAAAACACGAAGCTCCGACGCGTTTGCCGACCCGATCTCGGCCGTCGATCTGCGTAAGCAAAGACAGATCATTCGTGCCGCACGCGTCTATCGGCGGGTTTTCGGGATCAGGAATGTTAAGTTTCGCTACGACGTCGTAACCGTTCTTATAAGAACAGACGAGCGGCCGGTCGTGGAACTGACAAAGGGCTTCTGGAACGAATCGAAATTTCGCAAACGATATTGGTCGGGCGATGTTTGGCCGAATGCGTGAACAAACTTATCGACCGAATCGTAACAGTCCGGAAAGGAATCCAAAATTATGAACAAACTAATCATTTCTATTGGTCTTTTTGTTGTCCTCGGTGCTGGTTTCGCCTCGGTCTCTGCTCAGGCACCGGCATTGATCGACCGCGAGCTGATCTTCGGCAATCCGGAATACGCCGGTGCTCAGATCTCGCCGGACGGCAAATACATTTCGTTTGTCAAACCTTACAAAGACACGATGAACGTCTGGGTCAAGGGTTTCGACGAGCCTTTCGACGCCGCCCGGCCGATGACCGCGGATACGGCACGTCCTGTCCGCAACTATTTCTGGTCGCGTGACGGCAAATTCATCCTCTTCGTTCAGGACAAAGGCGGCGACGAGAATTTCAATGTCTATGCGGTAAATCCGGCGGACAAACCTGCGGCTGGTTCCGACGTACCCTCGGCAAGGAACATCACCGATGCTAAAGGTATACGTGCGATCATTCAGGCCGTTCCGGATTCCGACCCCGACGCAATCTATGTCGGCATCAACGAACGCGACAAGGCATGGCACGATCTTTACAAGGTCAGGATCTCGACCGGCGAACGTACGCTGATCAGCGAAAACCGCGACCGTTATCAGGGCATGATCTTCGACAACGCCGACAAGCTGCGGCTTGCGACGCGTGCGGCACAGAACGGCGATACCGAAGTTTTAAAGATCGCTGCCGACGGCAAGGCGACAAAAATTTACAGCTGCAACGCCTTTGAATCTTGCGGCCCGATCCGTTTTCACAAAGACAATAAGCGTGTCTATATGCAGACCAACAAGGGCGATCTAGATTTAATCGAGCTTGTCCTTATGGATGCGGAAACCGGTGCCGTGACCAAGGTTGAAAGCGATCCGCTGAAAAAAGTCGATTTCGGTAACGCCGTCTTCTCCGATGTTTCGGACGAACTTGTCGCAACCGTTTACGAAGAAGACCGCGAGAGGTTTTACTTCAAAGACAAGGAATTCGAAAAGGCGTACAACGACATCAAAAAACGGCTCGGCGACCGCGATGTCAGCTTTGGCTCGAGCACGAAAGACGAAATGAAGTGGATAGTCGTGTCGTCAAGCGACGTCGATCCGGGTACCGTCTGGGTTTACGACCGCAAATCGAAAAACCTGAGTACGCTTTACCAGGTACGCGAAAAGCTCGACCGCAAACTGCTGTCGCCCATGAAACCGGTGAAATATAAATCGTCGGACGGGCTGGAGGTTCCCGCGTATCTGACCATTCCGAAAGGCTCGAACGGCAAAAACCTGCCGACCGTTTTGTTTATCCACGGGGGCCCGTGGGGACGTGACTTCTGGGGATTTCATTCTTACGCACAATTTCTGGCGAATCGCGGCTATGCCGTCCTGCAGCCGAACTTTCGTGCCTCGACCGGCTACGGCAAAAAATTCCTGAACGCCGGCAACAATGAATGGGGCCAGAAGATGCAGGACGACATCACCTGGGGAAAAAAATATCTGGTCGAACAAGGTATTGCCGACCCGAAAAAGGTCGCGATCATGGGCGGGAGCTATGGCGGCTATGCGGCGCTGGCCGGTGTTGCGTTTACGCCGGACGAATATGCCGCGTCGGTTGCGATCGTCCCGCCTTCAAATCTGCAAACGCTGCTTGATTCGATCCCGCCTTATTGGGAGGGAATCCGAGAGACTTTCTACAAACGCATGGGTGACCCGCGAACACCGGAAGGTTTGGCCCAGATGAAGCGGCAATCGCCGCTGACCTCGGCCGACAAGATAAAGACGCCGTTGATGGTCGTACAGGGCGCGAACGATCCGCGAGTAAAACAGCGTGAATCCGACCAGATCGTCGTAGCACTTCGTGACCGAAATTATCCGGTCGAATACCTGCTGGCCCCGGACGAAGGTCATGGTTTCGCACGACCGGTCAACAACATGGCGATGGTCGCGGCAGCGGAGAAATTCCTCGCAAAGCACATCGGCGGACGTTATCAGGATTCGATGACGCCGGCCGTGTCGAAGCGCTTGTCTGAAATAGCGGTCGACGTAAAAACGGTTAAGATCGTCGATCCTAACCTGCCGAAAACGGCTGCACCGGAGTCAACCGGACCGGCAGCGAGCATAAACGGTAAATGGACGATGACGGTCGATGCCGGTGGTCAGATGATCGATCTTGCGATAGAAATCAAGCAGACCGGAGGCGAATTTATCGGAACGATGGCCTCGATGGTAGGCAGTGGAACTATCGAAAAAGGCAAGGTCGCCGGTTCAAGCGTCACCGGTGTCCTGCAGGCCGATGTGCAGGGCCAGCCCACTACGATAAGCATGAGCGGCAAGGTCGATGGCGATAAGATGACCGGTACGCTGGACGTGCCCGGAATCGGCGTTGTTGCGTTCACGGCGGTGAAAAACAAGTAGAGAAGGAAGTTAAAATGTCGCTGAAAGCGACCAATTCAATAGCGTCGGCATTCTCCCGACGCTATTGAATTTATCCCCTTCGGGCGATGCTCTGCCGTTCCTTTCATCTCTTGCTTCGCGGAACCGAAGCGTCGGTGAGAACGACAAAATCTCCCAATCCCGCATGTTTCGCTCCGTCAAATCTCTTAAAATCCTCTTCGTACCGCATCGTTACCACCAAAGCTTTTGTCGTCGGACGATACCTCATCAAATGTTCGACGGTTCCAAGTCTGTTCTCGGTATGAAAGCTTCCGTTCAAATGCACGATCAGGGCCCGCTTGTGCTGCTTCAGTCCCCGAGAGATCCAGTAAGCCATCGTCGCGTCCCACAGTGATTGCGAGCTTAGAATATTGTCCAGACCCATTTGGGCTTCGCCGCTCGAACCCATCAGACTTTTGAACTTCTTCGAATACGCTTCGGACGGCTCGCCGTAAGGCAAAGGTGCAAGCCACGACTTTGCTTCCTTCGACAAACCGACGAGCGGTGCCCTGCCGCCGCGCGAAACCATGTTCACGTACCGACGCGGCGCATTTGCCGCAATCACAGGCAGCTTCTTTTCCTTCGCAACCTCGACCAGCGGGCGGTAATCGGTCTTGTAGTTTCCCCACGGCCGCGAGCTGAGCAGAAAATGATTTTCGGTTATCAGCGAGGCAAGATATTCGTCTAACGCCACCTGCACGTCGCGTTCGAACATCTCGAGCGACAGGACAACCTTTCTGTTGGCCGAATACTTCTCAACGATTCGGCGAAAGGCCTCGGCCTGGATCGAATGTCCGACTGCGTCGTCGTGCATCTCGCCGAAAAACACCACGTCGGTTTTTTCCACCTCGGCGATTAGCCGGTCAAGCGACGATGTTTCGCCCTTTGAATCAAAGACCGCAAAACGATCTTCCGAAAATTCGAGTTGTGCCGAACTTCCCAGACTCATTACCAAAATAAACAATGCTGCCGGAATGACCGATTTCATTTGCAAAGGTTAGCAGTTTGACGCTTTATTCGGAAACCGAACATCGGACGCCGATTGTTTACAAAATGTCCACTTTTATTTCACTCTACTTGAATTGTTTTGGTACATTTTGCATGAATTGTTGCAAGGTAAAGCTTTAGCTTAACGCGTGTAAGTTATTGCAATAACAGAGCATTTTGATTTTATTAGCAACCGCTGGCATGTTTTTTGCGTCGGAATATCGTGCAGCTTGGGGCTGCATATTGATAATGGGTAGTGTTATTGCCTTAATAACTTAAATAACGGCCGGGTTTGGCAATTCCCGACCGCTCATACCCATCTTCACTCCTCTTAGCTCCGTCTAGTCCGCGGAGCTTTTTTCAATTGGAGTTTACTTGATCTCAATAGTCGTTCCGATGGTAAACGACCGTCCGCGTGCCGGTGCGAACGTGAACTGCTCGCTGTAAAAACGGTCAAGCAGGTTAGAAACACCTGCATTAACGCCCAGGTTAAACCGCTCACGGCGGAAATAATATCCTCCGCCGATATTGTGCGTGACAAAACCAGGCTCCGGCCCATCGTTTACCGGGATCAGATAGCCTTCGGACAAGCGATTCTGCTTCCCGACAATGCGGACGTTGTAGTCGAAATAATAGCTCTTGCCAAAATTCTGCCAGCGGAAACCAACGTTCGTACGGAACGGGCTGATAAAATCGAGCGGCTGAGCCGCATCGAGATCGTCGCCTCTAAGGTAACTAAAGTTACCGTAAGGCGTTAGGTACCCAAGGCTGATCTTGACCGGTGCTTCAACTTCCGTTTCGAAACCTTGAATCCTCGCCGTGCTGATATTCCGCGTCTGGAAGACTTGCGTATTTCCCACTCTAATAGGAACCGGCGGAGTCACGGTATCATCAAACGCAGCCGTAGTTGCGAGAAAATTCTTAAAGTAGTTATTGAAGTAAGTGGCCGATCCCCTGACGTTTCTTACATTAAATTTTACGCTCGTATCAAAGTTAATTCCGGTCTCCGGTACAAGCGAGGGATTCCCGACCAGAAACCCTTCAGCCGATCCTGCGTCTGTAAAGAACCTCTCAGAAATGTTGGGAGTTCTGAAAGAGCGTCCGATTCGAGCCGACAGATTAACGTTTTGCGTTAATGTATAAACCGCCCCGAAATCGCCAGTGATTGCAGAGTTTGTAATGTTCAGTCCGTCGGTCAGACCTGTCAGCCCAAGCAGCTCGATCTGTCTGGTGGTTAGACGCGGATCGATAGCAAAGTTAACGGTGGCGTCCGACTTGGTCTTGAACCGGTCGTATCTAAATCCGCCGATCAGCCTTAAGCGTCCGCTGACTCGAAAATCGTCTTGCACAAAAAAAGCGATGTTGGACAGATTTGCATCCGGCACGCTCCGCGTATTGCGAACCGTCCGGTTCGGCGATGCAGCCGATATAGCGCTCACGATCAGCCTTCGATCGGTGTTGTCGTCATTAAAAAAACTTGCGCCCGCGATGACGTTGTGTCGTCCGAACAGCCAATCCGATTGAACGTCGAAGCCGGCCGTCTTCGTATCGGTCACGGTCTCGCTAAACTGGTACAAGCCGGGGAAGAAAGGCGGCACCCTCGGCACTGTAAGGATATTAGTGAAATTGCGGTACTGAGTTTGGTAAAAAGCCTTGGCCGTTATCCGCTGCAAGTTTTCAGTAATGCCGCCGACATCGTAACGCACGTTAAAACGGTCGCGGTTGCTGCATGGGAAAAAGCCATTGAAAACTCCGGTCAATCCCGCGACGCCCGTGTTTGCTCCCGCTAGCCCTGCGAAACCGATATTTGCGGCACGGCGGCGTTCGTAGTTCAGCTTTAGCGTATTCGTATCATTTAAAAAGAACCTCAGCGTTCCCTGGCTGTTGCTGCCGTGCGATTGCGAATTGAGAACTTCGCCGTCGTCGGTGATCTGCAGATCGTCTGTACGCAATCTCGCAACATCCGTCGCGTTCGGCGTTCCGGTAAAATAGTTATCGAACCGCTCCAGCGACTGTGCCACACGGAAAGCCATCCAGTTGTTCGATCCGTTCACTTCCAGATTCCCACGCCGGCCCGTTTCGTTCGAGCTAAAAAACGTGTTCAGCACGCCGCCGACACGAAATCCGTTGTCACGCCGAGCGGGCGTGTCGCGGGTGATGATGTTGATCGTTCCCGCCAAAGCGTCAGTGCCATAAAGCACCGAGCCGCTGCCGCGTACGACCTCGACCGTTTGGATCTGTGAAGTTTCAAGCAATCCCGGCTCGATTCCCGACTGTGCTGACGTGCGGCTGTTATTCAACCGCTCGCCATCGACCAGGATCAGCACGCGATTGCTGTCCAGTCCGCGAATGCGCGGACGCACCTGAAACGCGCCTTCGTTGGTTGTAGAGGTTCCGGGCAGCGTACGAAACAGATCGCCGACCGTGTTGATGTTCCTGCGTTCGATCTCTTCACTGCCGACGACGCTGACCGGAACGGCGGTGTCTTCGGTCGCCACTTCGGTCCGCGTCGCGGTGACCGTGACCTGTTCGCTTATACCGGCCGGATCCAGCGTGAGAACGACTTCCCTCTCTGAGACAGTCAACGGCCGGACTGTCCGCCCGAATCCTTTCGACTCGACGATCACTTCGTATTGCGTGCCGTCTACGCCGTCAAAAGAAATGCGGCCTTCATTGTTCGAAACGGCAGAGCGTTCCGATCCGTTGATCTTATTTCGTAAAACCGCGGTCGCTCCCGCGATCGGAGCACCTGCCGGATCTTTGACTGTAACTGTTATGGGCGTTCCGGTCTGTGCCGAAACCGTCGAATAGAACGCGAGTGCGAAAATGAACAGAAATAAAGGTAAGAGCCGTTTGTTGGCCATGATTCACTCCTAAAAACTTGCAGAATCGGGCCGACGCGGACTAAACTCCAATAGTTCGCCCAACCCGAAGTATTGTTTGGTTGAACACGCGGCCGGTCGTGTTGATTTCCAGGTCCATACGCCCGGCCTTTCTATACTAATAAATTGCAAAAACTATCAACTGTGAACTGAACAACTATCAACCGTTTGAAAAAGTTCGCTGCAAACAGTTGAAAGTAGATAGTCGATAGTCATACCGCCGCGGCTGATTCGTCCGCGGCAAAACATCGTCTAAAACAATCGAACGTCTGCCTGGCCGCTTCCACAATAGCGTCGTCGCTTTCCGGGTTGCGCTCTGAAAAAGCTGTGACGGCGGCACCGAACTGTTTCCACATCGGGCCGACCTCTTTGCCATAGCTGTTAAAGAACGCTCCGCCCGCTTCCGGCGTCAGGCCGAGGTGTTCGTGCAGCTGGCGTGTGATGACCTGTCCGCCGAGCGTCGCACCTTCCATCACGTACGCCGCACCGAACGCCTTAGCCGCCGAATCCAGTTCCGGCACATCGGTCCACGCCGACGCGTTGCGTGCATCGTCCAACGCTTTAAGGTGTTCCAGGTCGCGTTCGAGCGAGGGCACCTTGCGTCGCCCTCCGAGGTCGAATCCCTCGGTCTTAAGGTCGTCCGCCGGCATTCGCGGCTCCACCGCCGAATAAAAGCGGTAAAACTTGCCCAACAACGTCCGGTAATCTTCCAGCGTGAACGTCCGGTTCATCACGTCAACCACGTTTTCCAACGCGTCGTGCTGCTCACGCGTCGCTTCTTTTAATTTTGCAAGGATCATATCAGTGCACTTAATCCAATTTACTGAAAATGAATTTCATTTTCATAAAACTACGCCTGAAAAGGCCCGAAGTCAAGACAACCCCGGGCCGCTAATTACTTAAACGAAAGATAAGACCGCCTAATCAACGCGGCTCGCCGACAAAATCAACATCCGTCGCATTTTCACCCAGCGACACGACGCGTACGGAGGTTTCAAATACGTACCGCTTGCCGCTTACGCTTACGACATAGGTTTCTCCGGCCCGCAAACCTTCAACGAGAAAATAACCGAAAGAGCTTGTCGCTGCAATTAAGGGTGCCGGCAGGTTGCCGCCCATTACCGTGACGCGGACGCTGCGTATTCCCCGTCCGTCAACGGTCGTCACGCGTCCGGCTATCGACGCATCCGCTGCCGTTGGAGCTGTCTGCACTTCGTCCGCGCCGATGTCGGGTGCCGCACCGAAGGGGCGAATCTGGCCGTCGAAATCCGTCGCGGCACCACCGACGGCAGCGTTATTTACCGCAGGATTATTTCCCGCGATGCTCAAATGCAGATCGTTCGGCGACGCGAACATATTGCTGAGATTAAACGGACCCGAACCGGCTACGCCTGCAATAGAATTAGCATCACGGGAGGGCGGCCCCGTTTGCCACGCCGCAATGTCAACGCCCACGCCGTTCAGGTTAAAGAAGTTCGCCGCGGTCGAACCCGTACCGACATATAAGTTGTGGTTAGACGACCACGTACCCGCTCCAACCGATTCGTCGCCGACAGCATAATTCTCAGCGCCTGGCCCACGGTTATTGAAGAAGATGTTGTTCGCAAGCGATACCGACGCGGTCGAACCCGAAAGCCGTCTAAAGGCCCACGTTCCCGCCACACCGGCGCTTTTCGCCAAGTTGATGTCGGGATCGCCGCCTCTGGTCCCGATCGACTCTCCAAGATAGATCGAGTTGTGCTGCATATTCAGCGTCCCGGCAGAGCGGGCGTCCAGAACGCCGTGGATGGTCTGGGAAGTCAGTATCGACGGGACAATCGACACCATATTGTTCTCAAGACTCGCCGTCGCGCCTGCGTCGTTTCCTATCAACTGGATTCCGTTAAAAGGACTTGTGCTGCCGCTTGAATTGTCGATGTTGTAAATTCGGTTGCGCGAAACCGTCGCGGTGCCGCCGGTCGATTGCAGATTGATCCCGACAAATGTCGAGGTCGTGCTGTGATCGCGAATCACGTTTTGCGAGACGGTGTTGGTCCCTGTGCTTCCGACAAGCTGAATAGCGAAAATCTGTGTCGTCCGTGTGCTTGTTTGAAAAATCGTGTTGCCGCTGATCGTCGAATTCTCCGCGATGCCGTTAAACAAACCGGTCTGCGAAAAATTGATCAACTGGTTGTTTGAAATGACCGTATTCGAATTCGTTCCCGCTCCGCCGCTGCTGTCGTTGTAGATCACGTTCAGCGGAATGCCCGCAGCATCGGTCCGGTCGCGGATAATATTGTCGGAGATCGAATTTCCATCATTGCCCGTGGTCGGGCCCGCACCGATAACGACGACGCCCGAACCGAGACTCGTGTTTCCGCCCTCGACAATGCAGCTCAAAATCGAATTGTTCGAAGCATCGTTAACCATCCGAACGGTAGCACCGGTCGCCGACGTGTTCCGGATCGTCAAGCCCTGCGGTCCAAAGGACAACCCGCTAAACGTCACACGGTCTGCACCGTTCAGATTTATCAGCGCGGCCGCACTGCTGCCCGAAATCAGACGGGCCGCACCCGACGACTGGAAGGTTATCGTGTAACCGCCCGCACCGCTTTCGGTAAGCTGATTCAGCGAATGAGTTCCGGTCTCAACAGTAAGGTCCGACGTAAGATTGACCGTCAGGCTACCGCTCAACGTGCCCGCGTTCAGGGCCTGAAACAACCCGCCGTTGTTTGTCAGTGAGGTTATAGTTTCACCCGAACCGACGCTGAGGTTTCCGTTAAAAGTAGTTCCGCACGATGCCGAGTGCGAACCAATACTCGTAAAAGTATCTACCGCAAATCCGTCCCATTCAGTCGCCGGATCGAACACGTTGCTGCCATTGGTGTCACCCGCACAAACTGTGCTCTTCCTGGTAAGCGTGTTGTCTGCGGTTGAAGTCAGGCCCGTTCCCCACTCGGTGCCGGGATTAAAACCGATTTGGCCAATTGCATCGATGATCGTGCCTGATGTCCCCCCTTTTCTGAGCACAACCGCATCATTACCAGTAAAGTTGATTACGCCCGGCGCCGCGACATCGATCTGGGCGAGGATGGCTGGTGCGGCCTCGTTTCGAGACACTACGTACACGTCACCCACCGCAATCGTGCCGTCGAGATTAAAACTTACCGAGGCCGTCGGCGAACCGTTTGAGTAAAGCTGCAGAACATAATTGCCCGCCGCCATATCGATCGGTGCTGCGGTTCCGTTGTAAATCTCGATCGCCTTATTTTGCGACGAACCTTCGATATACTCAGAAATAAAAAGGTCAGTCGGCGGCGGAGCGGCCTCGATTTTCGGCGAGGTCGCGTTGAAAAACAGAACGGCAGACAAAACTACAACGGACAGGATGATTTGCTTCATAAAGAAATCCCGATCATTACCGATAACTGGTTATGAATTGGAGATGAGTTGGCCAGATTGTAAGGTGGATTTCTGACAAAAGTCAACTTCATTTGCTGCTCACGCGAACACCATGAGCGGGAGCGTCGACAGAAAGACGACTGAAATCTTTTGCGGCTTTGCCGCTCTATCTTTAAAAATCTAGCGATATTCTTTAAGCCGACGGCCGTCCGCGTAGCTACCGAAGGACGCGGCGGTTTGAAATGAGCCTCTCATCCGCATACACTTCATCTTTTTATGACGGAAAGCGGCGCGAAAAGTATAAATCCGGTGTATTTGGTCGTGATCGCGGTGCTGTTGTGGAGCACGGGCGGGTTGTTTATAAAGTCGACGACGATAGACGCCTATCAGGTCACGTTTTTTCGGTCGCTTTTTGCGGCGGTCACGGTGTTGATCCTGACGCGGAAAGACGGGCTCAAGATAAACGCGTTCGGGATATTGACCTCGGTGATCTATGCCTTGCTGCTGTTCCTGTTCGTCTGGGCGACCAAGAAAACGACCGCCGCCAACGCGATCTTTCTGCAATACACGGCCCCAATCTATATTCTGGTGCTGGCCCCGTTCATCATTGGGGAAAAATTCCACTGGCGCGACTTGATAACCGTGATCATCGTGCTTGCGGGAATGAGTCTTTTCTTTGTCGGGCAGTTAAGGCTGGAAGATTATCAGGGCAACACGGCGGCATTGTTCTCGGGCATCTTTCTCGGGCTGTACATCATGCTGCTTCGGCATCCAAAAGGAGAAGGATTCAATCCCGCGATCGCGGTCATCTACGGTAATTTTCTTCTCGCATTGCTGACTTCCCCGTCCGGCGTCGCGGCCGTTCCGACGATGACCTTTATGGACTGGTTTGCCGTGACTTTTTTGGGTATTTTCCAGATCGGGATTTCGTACATCCTGTTTATCAAAGGCGTCCGCGGCGGCACACGGCCATTGGACGCAAGCCTGATCGGATTTATCGAACCGCTCCTAAATCCGGTCTGGGTCTTTATCTTCGTAGGCGAACGGCCGTCAAAATGGGCATTGCTAGGCGGCGGGATAATAATCGCGGCAATCGCGGTTCATACCGTCAGACAATACGCCAGGCGGCCAAATGTCGTCGCAGCGGAAGACACGGGTTGATAACCGACAGGATAGTCCACCGGCCGCACCGATAACACCCAATTGTTGTCAATAAAACAGTTTACGGTTTATTGGTTTTACCAATTATTTTATGTTAAACGTTCACTTCAGAGCTAAACCTGTGATAAAATTTCGAAATACTATGTATAAACGAGCCCTCGCGGCCCGCAAATATTTCAAAAACAGATCGAACTAATTTAGAGACTTTATTCACAAGAATATGGCTAATTACACCATTCCGGAAAACATAAAAAACGAAGAACTTAGACGGTGGGTCACCGACATGGCCGAGCTTTGCGAGCCGAACGCCGTCTACCTATGTGATGGTTCGCAGGAAGAGTACGACCGGCTTTGCCAGGAGATGGTCGATGCAGGAACCTTCATCAAATTGAACGAAGAAAAGCGGCCGAACAGCTTTTTGGCACGGTCGCACCCATCGGATGTGGCACGCGTTGAGGATCGGACATACATCTGTTCCTTGTCGAAAGGCGACGCCGGACCGACCAACAATTGGATGAATCCGCGTGAGATGAAGGCGTTGCTTACGCCGAAGTTCCGCGGCTCGATGCGTGGGCGGACGATGTACGTTATCCCGTTCTGCATGGGCCCGCTCGGTTCGCCGATATCGCAATTCGGCGTACAGCTTTCCGATTCGCCGTATGTCGTCGTCAATATGAACATCATGACGCGAATGGGGCAAAAGGCGTTGGACGCGATGGGCGATGGCGAATTCGTGCACTGTTTGCACTCGGTCGGGATGCCGTTGGCCGAAGGGCAAGCCGACGTGCCGTGGCCGTGCTCGCCGGACCCGAAAGACAAGTACATCGTGCATTTCCCCGAAGAGCGGTCGATCATCTCGTACGGCTCGGGTTATGGAGGAAACGCGCTGCTCGGCAAAAAATGTCTTGCGTTGCGCATCGCTTCGACGCTCGGTCGCGAGCAGGGTTGGCTGGCCGAGCATATGCTGATCGTCGGTGTTAAATCGCCGGACGGCCGGAAAGATTACGTCTGTGCCGCCTTCCCTTCCGCGTGCGGAAAGACGAATTTTGCGATGCTCATTCCACCCAAGCCGTTTCAGGAAGAAGGTTGGGAGATCACGACCGTCGGCGACGACATCGCGTGGATCAAGCCCGATGAAACCGGAAAACTGCGGGCGATCAATCCTGAAAACGGCTTCTTCGGCGTCGCACCGGGAACGAATTATTCGTCGAATCCGAACGCGATGGATTCGATAAAAGCGAACACGATCTTCACGAACGTGGCCCTGACCGACGATGGCGACGTGTGGTGGGAAGGCATGGACGGCGACAAGCCGGCTCACGCCATTGACTGGCAGGGCAACGATTGGAAACCGGAAAGCGACAAGCCGGCCGCACATGCGAACGCACGGTTCACGGCTCCGATCACGCAGTGTCCGGTAGTGGATGAGAATTTCGACTCGCCTAAGGGCGTGCCCATCTCGGCCTTTATCTTCGGCGGACGCAGAAACAGCGTCGTGCCGCTTATCCAACAATCTTTCAACTGGGCGT
Source organism: uncultured Acidobacteriota bacterium (assembly GCA_902826385.1). Lineage (GTDB taxonomy): Bacteria > Acidobacteriota > Blastocatellia > Pyrinomonadales > Pyrinomonadaceae > OLB17. The sequence continues at coordinate 15,734 of CADEEU010000026.1, forward strand.
TCGGTGTTTACATGGCCGCGACTATGGGTTCGGAAATGACCGCTGCCGCTTTCGGCAACATCGGCGAAGTCCGCCGTGACCCGTTCGCGATGCTGCCGTTCGCCGGTTATCACATGGGCGATTATTTTGCTCACTGGCTCGATTTCGGCCGCCAGATCCCAGAGCCGCCGCGTATTTTCTCGGTCAACTGGTTCCGAAAGGACGAGAACGGCAAATTTATGTGGCCGGGTTTTGGCGAGAACATGCGAATTTTGAAATGGGTCGTCGAACGCGCCCGCGGCAAGTCGAAAGGCGTTGAGACACCTCTCGGCTGGATGCCGCGTTACGACGACATGGATTGGCGTGGGCTCGATTTTTCGCGTGAACAGTTCGAGAGCGTGATGAACCTCGACCGCGACATCTGGCTTAAAGAGATCGCAATGCACGACGATCTGTTCTTCAAACTGTATGATCGATTGCCGAAGGAAATGACATTCATCCGTGAGCTCCTCGTTTCGAATTTATGGCGTTCGCCCGAACTCGGTCTCGCTACTCCCCGGCCGGAACCGGCGGAAACCGTGATGGCGGCAGGAAAATCAGAGTAAGTTCGAACTCCAACTTTGCGATAAGAAAGCCCGGATCTGAAATTTTCAGGTTCGGGTTTTTCTCATTCATAAATTCTTCAGGAAAACTTCATTTTTTCCTAAATACGTGTCTCCGACGTACCGCATAAACTAGTCTTCGTTGAATTTGGCTCTTCCGCGAAATACAAAAGCCGAATATCACGGAGGTTTAATGAATAAAAAAGTTGGTCGAAAAGATCGACGTGCACTGGTTATTGGCGGCAGCATTTCCGGGCTTTTCGCCGCGCGGGTGCTTTCGGATTTTTACGACGAAGTGATCATCGTCGAACGAGATAGTCTTACGCCCGAAAACTCCCATCGTCGCGGTGTGCCGCAAAGCAGGCACGCTCATGGGCTGCTTGCCGGCGGATCGAATTTGCTGGAGGACATGTTTCCGGGTATCAAAGTCGAATTGTTGGAAGCCGGGGCCGTTCCGGCGGATGTCGCAAACGACGGCAGATGGTTTTTTGAAGGTGCATGCCTTAAGCGTTCACCGAGCTCGACGATCGGCGTACTCTTAAGCCGACCGCTGCTCGAAAGTATCGTACGCGGACGCGTCCGAAATATCGACAATGTAACGTTTCGCGAAAACCGCTCCGTCCGGCACCTGTTCAGTTCCGGCGGACAAGTCAGGGCCGTTCGTATCGATGACGAAACGATCACGGCCGATCTGGTCGTGGACGCTTCGGGCCGAGGTTCACGAAGGCTGAAATGGCTCGAGTCGCTTCGTTTTCCCGTTCCGCGTGAGGAAAGAGTGGAGATCGAAATCTCCTACACAACGCGGATCTTCAGTCGCCGCGACTCAGACCTGAACGGCGACCTGTTCGGCGTAATCCCCGCAACGGCGGAAAGCGCGAATAGCGGCGTCATCCTTGCCCAGGAAAATGGACGTTGGGTCGTGACCCTTATAGGGCGTTTCGGAGTGCAGGCTCCGGAAGACATAGAGGGATTTCTCGCGTTTGCAAAAAACCTGAAAGCTCCATTTATCTATGAGGCGATTCGCAATGCCGAGCCCGTCGGCGACGCGATGACGATGAAGTTCCCGGCCAGCGTCCGCCAACGCTATGAAAAACTTAGCCGGGTGCCGAAAGGATTCCTCGTCTTTGGCGATGCGATATGCAGCTTTAATCCGGTATATGGTCAGGGAATGTCGGTCGCGGCGATGCAGGCCGAAGCACTTTATAAGGAACTGTCTAAGGGTGATGAAGATTTAACGAGACGATTTTACAAAGTCGCGTCGAAGGTTATAGATACTCCGTGGCAGTTGGCAGCGGGAAGCGACCTGAAAATCCCTGAAACAAAAGGCAAACGAACGCTTGCCGGAAAATTTATGAGCTGGTATGTCGGTCGGCTGCATCGGCTCGCGCACAGCAACTCTCAGGCCGCCGTCGCTTTTCTGCGGGTAGCCCAACTTTTGGACGAGCCTTCGGTCCTACTTC
>CADEEU010000027.1:0-1938 GCA_902826385.1 uncultured Acidobacteriota bacterium
ACCCGCGGATATGAGCCGTCGGCTACGACCCACGAAAAAATATTGGAATCCTTCGGCGTCAACGCAGATTCGAAACCGCCGTTTGCGACGTTTCCAACGGCGGGCGAATCAGCGGGGAAAAGCCCCGCGGAGTTCGCAACCTCGATGGCCGACCTTAATCTTCCGGCTTCGATGAATTTTGAGAATAGGATTTGAGCAGGTTCCTTTAACGACTGTTGGCCCGGATCGGACACTTCTTTCCATAAAGCGAGAGCATCGGCAAATCGCTTGTTGGCGGATAACAGTAAAGCTACGGCTGTTTTTGAATTCGGCGAGTCGCCAAGCACGGCTCTGATTTTAGCGATGTCACCGCTGTACGCCTGCCATGCGGCGGCGGCGGCCGGATTGGCAAATGTCACATCCGCGGCAACCGAGTTTCTTATATAAGAAAATCCCTCTTCGTCTCGTCCTTGCCGAACGAGGAGATTGCCGAGTGCCCAGTTAACTCGGGAATAATTCGGAGCAAGCTCGATGGCCCTGCGTAATGACTGCTCGGCTCCAACCGGATCGCCCGCCTGCTCACGTGTACGCCCCAAAGCAAGCCAGTTTATGTAATTATGCGGTGAAAGTGCTGTTGCGTACTCAAGCTCTCTGATAGCCGCGGCCTGATCTTCAGGCAGAAGTGTTTTTTCCAGCAAAAGGCCGTGTACAAGATGAGCCTGCGGGTCGGAAGGGGCTAAAGATACGCCGAGTTCGGCGACCTCTTTCTCGGAAGCATTGATGGCCACCGCGTGCCCGAATGCCCACTTTGAAACAAGCAAAGCGAGTGCGACGGCGACAACGCAAAGTGAGACAACGGCAAGTCGGCCAAGGCCGCTTTTTAAGGGAAAGGTTCTGATCTGCACTAGAGAATCCTACTCAAAATCCATCGGCTCAATTCGGAGCTCGGCACGCTTGAGCTCGATGTTCGACTCGCGACACAAAGTGCGAAGAGTCCTGATCGTTTCCGCCGGTATTTTATTCGACGATACCAGAATCTCCTGAATATCTTTCTCCTCGCAAAGGTCGGCAAGCGCTCCGTTCGAATCATAAACCCGAAGGCCGTTGATCATCTTGTCTTTCTTCAACGGATCATCATCGACAAACCCAATCGGCCGATAGTTCCAGCTCGGATTATTTCTCAGCTCTCGCAGCACCATCTCTCCGCCGTCGCCGGCACCGTAGATCAGTATTCGACGCCCTTCGTTTATGTGGGCAATCGGCAGCACTTCTCGAATCAACCGGAAAGTAAGCCGGCTGCCAACGATAGCAAAAAGCAATATCAAGCCGTCGACAATGAAAACTGCCCGCGAAAAATTCTGGAAACGATAGATCAGCAGAACCGCCACGACGGATAGAACGGAACCGGAAACGATGCCCTTTGTAAACGTAATAAAGTCGCTAAGACCGGTGTACCGCCAAAGCCCGCGATACACGCCGGCGGCGAGCAGAGCGAAAAGCTTCAGCACGATCAGCAGCGGAAGCGTATCGATAAAAAGGTCCCAATTCCCGCTCGATTCGAACGGGCCGAGAACAAGAAGATAGGCGGCATAGTACGAGAGCGTTATAAGAAAGGCGTCGAGAAAAACTTCAAATACGCGGCGTTTATACGAAACGTTGACGATAAAAGCGAACACCGCGTTGTTCCGCGACGCAAGCTCTTCCTGGTTGTCTTCGTAAACCTTAACCTTTGAAAGATAAACCCCAAGAATCGCAAGAATTATCGTGAACGCGACTATCAGAGCAAGGCTTTGCGTAATTTCAAGCGCGCTTACAACTATGGATAAAGCTCCGGCCGCCGCGGCGAAACCGTAGATCATCAGCACAGCCGAACGTTCCGAAAGACCCAACGCGACAAGCCGGTGCGAGGTATGGTCGCGGCCGCCCTGTGACGCCTTTCGTCCCCACATTTTGCGCAGG
>CADEEU010000027.1:1948-17717 GCA_902826385.1 uncultured Acidobacteriota bacterium
TTGAGAAAAACCGAGCTTGCGAGCAAAAATCCGACGAACATCGAGCCGCAGTCGCCCATAAATATCGACGAGGGGTTGAAATTAAAAATAAGAAATCCGACCAGCGCGCCGATAAACACCGCGGCCAACTGTACCTCGGCCGTCTGTCCATTGACGGCGAAACCGAACGCCAGCGAAAAAGTCGCGATCGCGGCAATGCCCGCCGCCAGACCGTCCATGTTGTCGAGCAGGTTTACAGCATTTGTGATACCGACCAGCCAAAATACCGTGATCCAAATATCGAGCAGCTCCGATCCGGTAAGCGGAAGTTTTAAGCCGAAACTAACGACAAAAGCGGCCCCGATTAGCTGACCGATAAGCTTTTGATAGGGCTTGATGTTTAGAATGTCGTCCAGGAGGCCGACCAGAAACAGGAAAGATGCTGCACCGAGAATGACGATTGATTCAAACGTGTGCGGGACGATGATACCGTAAACAAGCAGCGTGGTCGCAAAAATAGCCGCACCGCCAAGCATCGCGGTCGGTTTTTTATGCCACCGGTCGCTTTTCGGCTTGGCGACAAAGCCTAATTTTCGCGCGTACGTGCGCACGGCGAGCGTTAAAACGGCGGCCGTTACGGCACTGACACCGCCTATAAATAGCGGATTTGAAAAAATTTGCTGCATTTGTCGCTTTCGCGTTCCGGGCGGCGTGCGGCTTTTAGCCGGTTTTCACGTGCTCTCCGGCAAGCTTTCGGTAAAGCAGCCGAAGATCGTTGACCATCCTGTCTTTGCTGTAGTTTGAAAGTACGAAATCTCGCCCATTCGCAGCAAGCTCATCCCGTAATCTTTCATTTTTCACTAAATAAATCAACCCCTTAACAAAGCCGTCCACGTCGTTCGGCGCGACGCCTATTCCGCGTTCGTACACGACAAATCCGTCCCGCTTGTCGACTTCCTTGCCCAAAAGATCGGCAACACCGCCGACCGTGGTTGAAATCACCGCTTTCCCGCTTGCCATCCCTTCGATCAAAGAGAGCGGCGTACCTTCGTTAAGGGACGTTAATGCAACGATATCTATTCCCGCGTAAACGGTCGGGACGTCCTGTCTGTTTCCTAGAAAGGATAGGTTTTTGATCTTGAGTTCTTCGGCCTTCGACTCAAGGTCCCGACGCAGATGGCCGTCTCCCGCAATCCAAAAATGAACACCACCCCTATTTTCGTCAACTGCATCTTCGTATTTCGCTGCTGCTGCAAGATACATCGGAATGTTTTTGATTTCAGTTAGCCTGCCAACAAAACCGATTACTAAGTTTTCGTTAGCTGCGTTCAATTCGGTACGAATACTTTTGCGCTTTGCCGCTGCCTCGGCAAACGGTTGAAGATCGATGCCCAAAGGAACGATCGAGAACTGTGATTTGTTGCCAACGCCGATCTGTTCGTGTATCTCTTTGTACTGCTGTAGCGAAATTACAATTACGCGGTCGGTAGCAAGCCTTGCGAGCAGCTTTTCAATGAGGATAAAAGCTCGGGTTTTTAGCGGTCCGTAATAACTGTGAAAAACATGGCCGTGAAAGGTGTGCGTAACTATCAATTTTCTCGGCCGGCCGAGTAGGGCCGAGGGCGTCATCCATTTGTAGAGAAACGCGGCCGCACGCCCGACCGTTCCGGCTTTTGCGGTGTGCGTGCATACGATGTCGGGCCGCTCGCGCCGCATAAGCCGGTAGATCTTTATCAGTGATGTTAGATCTTTTACCGACAGCTCGCGGCTCATTTCTTCGATGAAAATGGGTTCGATGCCGTTCTGCTCGGCGAGATACCCCATGTCCTCTTCACCCGGCGGCACGCAGCCTGTGACAAGCACGGACTCGAATTCGTCGGCAAGATCAGTCGTCAGCCAAACCACATGACGCGCCGGTCCGCCCACGTTGAGTCGGGCAATTATTCGGAGGATTTTCATCAAACGAAAACTTAGAGGCCAGGATGCGGGTTAGTCCATTCTAAAAATCGATTGCGGGTCGTCCTCATGTCGGATTTCATCAATGGGTTCTTTTTTGCCGTGGCCCATGTACAGCCGGTTCGGGCAATTAACGACCATACCGTCTATGTCGCCGATATTCTTGTAACCGTGAACGACACCTTTCGGGACAATTACCGCCTGCGGATTGTTTTCTCCGACGTCGAGCGACATCATGTTGTTAAATGTCGGCGAATCCGGCCGGTTGTCCCACAGGCGAATGTTAAATGTCGAAGGTCCGATAAAGCAAAAAAGGTCGGCCTGATCAACGTGCTCGTGTGGCCCGCGCTGTATGCCCGGTTTAGTGAAGGAAATGTACGACATTGCCGGAAAAAACTCTTCGTTCAAGTCATCATGTCGAAAAAGCTCGGCCAGCCAGCCGCGGTCGTCGTGGAATTTCTTTAGCGGGTAAACGACAACGTCCCTTATCTCGCCCGCCGTAAACTGTGCCTGCATCTCGGTTTTGCTCATAGGTTATTTGCTCCACTTTCCGCAACCAGGTTCGACGCGCGAAGCAGGCTTTCAAATGTTCCTGCGTCGGTCCACCATCCCGAGAGTTCGTTCCAAGTCATTTCGCCGCGGTTGATGTAGTGGTTGTTCACGTCCGTGATCTCAAGCTCGCCGCGGTCTGACGGCACAAGCGTTTTTATTACCTTAAAAACACTTGCATCATAAAAGTAGATACCGATCACCGCAAAATCCGATTTTGGATCGGACGGTTTCTCTTCGATCTTGACCACGCGTTCTCCGTCTAATTCCGGCACACCGAAACGCTGCGGGTCATGCACCCGTTTGAGAAGGATCTTTGCTCCTTTCCCCTGCTTCCTGTATTCGTCCGCGGCGGCCGCAATATTTCCCTCGATAATATTGTCGCCAAGCACGACGCAGATCGATTCGTCCTCGGCAAAATGCTCGACCAGCGATAGCGCGTCCGCAATTCCGCCTTCGCCTTCCTGGTAAGTGTAGTTCAGGTGTTTCAGTCCGAAATCTTTGCCATTTCCCAAAAGCCGCAAAAAATCGCCCGCCGAATTTCCGCCGGTAACGATCATTATGTCCTCGATGCCTGCGTTTATCAGCGTCTTGATCGGGTAATAGATCATCGGCTGATCGTGTACCGGCAAGAGATGTTTGTTTGTTATCTTTGTCAGCGGATGGAGCCGCGAGCCCAATCCGCCGGCTAAAATTACGCCTTTCATTGTTTGTGTTATTAAATAGTCGCCCTTGAAAATTTAATCTATAAACCGCTGATACCAAAGCTCCAGCATAAGAAACGTCCATAACTGAAACGCATGATCGCGTTCGGCGTTGATGTGTTCAGTCACGTATTTTTGGATCACGTCAGGCCGCACGATTCCGCGGCCCAAAGAACGTTCCGAAAGAAGAGCGTCTGAAAGAAACTGTTTCATTTCACCACGGAACCATTTCCCGATCGGCACGCCGAAACCCATTTTCCTGCGGTAAACAACCTCTCTCGGAACCAGACGTGCCGCGACCTTTTTCAACAGCGACTTTGTCTGCAAGCCGCGCATTTTCATTCCGGCCGGAAGGCTTGCCGCAAACTCGATCACCTTGTGATCAAGAAACGGCGAACGCGCCTCAAGCGAATTTGCCATCGTCGCGATGTCGACTTTTACAAGTAGATCGTTCGGCAAGTACGTCATCTGATCGGTCAGCAGCGAGGCGTCCAAAATGCCCGAACCATTCGCTCTGGAAAACCACTGATCAAGAGTCTGACGAGCGTCGGTATTTTCTATTTCGGCAGCAAAGGTCGGCGTGTACATGCCGGCTTTGAAGTCCCGTTCAAACGCCGTTACCCAACGAAAATAGCGGTCTGTTTTGGGTAGTTCGGCTGCCTTTACGAAACGTTTTAAGTCCCGGATCCGGCTGCGTTTTAGTTCATCCGAGGGCAGCAATCCGATAGCTCGTTCTAAAATCTGCTTACGCAGCACACCAGGGATCTTTCGATACTTTTCGGCAAGCTTCATCGCCGCGTAGCGTTCGTATCCGGCAAAACTCTCGTCGCCGCCGTCGCCGTTCAGGGCTACGGTCACGTGCTTTCGGGTTTCTTTCGCTACGTAGTAGGTCGGGATCGCGCTCGAATCGGCATACGGTTCACCGTAGTGTTCGACAAGCAGCGGCAAAATATCCATCGCATTCGGGCGAACGATAAATTCGTTATATTCCGCCCCGACGTGCTCAGCAACCCGTCGGGCGTATTTAAGCTCGCTGAAATCCTGCTCCTCAAACCCGATGGAAAATGTCTTGACCGGTTTCTCACTCTCCTCGGCCATCAACGCCACGACAATCGACGAATCGACACCGCCCGATAGAAACGCACCCAGCGGCACCTCCGAGATAAGCCTCATCTTCGTCGCTTCACGAAGGAGCCGCGTGGTTTCTTCTATCGCCTCATTTTCGCCGATCGTAATCTTTTTCGAAAAATCTGGCAGCCAATATCTGTTTGTCTCGATCTCGCCGGATTTCCATCTCAACCAATGTCCCGGCTCAAGCTTGCGGATACTCTTGAACGCGGTCATCGGTGCGGGAACGCATTGATAGGACAGGTAGCTGTCGATTGCGGTGTGATCTACATCTCGGGAAACCGATGGATTACTGAGCAAAGCCTGGAACTCCGATCCGAAAATCAGGTCCCCGTTCGGCTGACGCGAATAAAGCAACGGCTTCTTGCCGACACGGTCGCGGGCTAAAAACAGCGTCTTCTCGATCGTGTCCCAGATTGCAAGGGCAAACATTCCGCGAAGGTGCTGTACACAATCGACGCCGTATTCGTCATACAAATGAACGACCGTTTCGGTGTCCGATTTTGTGTAAAATCGATGTCCGCGTTTTTCGAGATCGTCCCGAATCTCCTGAAAATTGTAAATCTCTCCGTTGAATACGATCCACTTAGTGCGGTCCTCGTTGTGGATCGGTTGTTGGCCGCCTGCCAGGTCGATTATGGACAAACGACGCATGCCAAGTGCGGCAATGTCATCGATAAAAAATCCGTCGTCGTCCGGCCCTCGGTGCCTGATTGCGGCGTTCATCTTTTCGAGGATGGCGCGCTCCGGGTGGGCACCTACGTTTTTTACAAATCCGACAATTCCGCACATTTTCGCTACACTCGACTCCTTGCACGCAAGTCTTCGTCCACACGTCTTCGCTTTGCATTAGCCGCTATCTGTTTGTTTTCGCGAGCTTCTCGAAAAAGCGTGAAACCTACTGCGATGAAAATAAAAAGAAACACCTGAATCTGAGTTCGCTGTCGGTACGCGGTTCCGACGTTGCCCTGAAAGATCGAGTAGGCCAGCGTTAACATGAGGCCAAAAACGAGTACCGGGACCGAGTTTCGTAATCTTTGTCGAATCGCGTACCAAAGGCCTACAGCCAGCAAGGGCATCATGGCCCACCACAATAACACCTCGGGCAAAGTAATGGCCTGTCTGAAATTTTCCATCTCCCACGGAAACGGTGCGAACATCAGGTACACAAAACCGATTGGCACGGCCGAGATCGCACCCTCAGTCGTGGAAACATCGAGGCCTTCACCAAACCCAGACTCTGCGGATTGTGAAAGATCTTGACGACTGGTCTGAATTCTCTCGAGGTTGGCGTAGCGTTCGAAATCGACGCCCGCGTTCCTGATAACTCCCAGATATGTCAGACCCAAACCGAGTAAGACCAAAACCGCGGTGCGTCGAACGATCGACTGAACCGAGCCGGTTACGCCGATAAGAAAACTTCCGCCAACCGCAATGGCAACCATGTAAAAAATATAGAAGCGCAGCGAGAATATGCCGAACAAAGAAAATACAAGGAATATAAGCGCCAAATAATTGAATTTTTCCTGTAGCTGCAAAACCATTGTCATTGCCAGAACAAGCAGGAAAATGATCAGGCCGTCTTTCATTAACTGCGATGACCAGATGACGAACGAAGGGAAAAAGGCAATGGCGATAGCCGAAATCCTTGCAACATTTTTGTTGCTGAACATTTTGACCGCACAGAAATAAATCATCGGTGCGGTTGCGGCACCGAAGACTGCACAGAAAGATTGCGCGGCAAATATATTCCGACCGATTACATAATATATGCCGGCGACAAGATAGTTCATGCCCCAGCCCGGGCCGGCGGTCGACCACGCCCGCTGCAGGGCCATGTCATCAGTCGCTATCTGCCCCGTCCAATACTCCACCAGTCGCCAACCGTTAAAATCGTATGTCTCGGCATCGGCTCCAAAAAAGCCTCTGTATTCGAAGACGTGAATAAACACCCCGAAGGCCAGCCTGACAAGAAGAGCCCCAAGAAAAACGGTCGTAAGAAATTCCTTCTCGGAACTAAATCTCCGAAAAACAAATAGCGCTATCGTAGACAGCGCAAGGACGATCAAGATTGATGCCGCGCCTTCCGGAAACGCGGCGGTGATCATCCCCAGTGTGACCAGGACAAGGCAAGCTGCAATTAAGTAACGGTCACGCATCGGCCGGTTTTTTTTCTCTGACTACGAGGTTGTTCTCAAGAACGAGGGCGTCGAAGTTGGCGTTTTTGAAGGTATTGACAGCATTCTGCGGTGTACAGACGATCGGCTCCTGAACGTTGAACGAAGTGTTTAGAAGCATCGGGATTCCGGTCAACCTCTTGAACTCGTTTATCAAGTTCCAGTAACGCGGATTGGTTTGTTTACTGACCATCTGCGGACGTGCGGTTCCATCGACATGAACCACCGCCGGTATCTTCGATTTATACTCCTCCGCGACCTCGATCACCGTTATCATAAACGGATCGTGATGCTCGACACCGAAAACTTCGGTACCGTTTTCTTCATGCATCGATGGAGCAAGCGGCCGGAACCATTCACGAAGCTTTACCTTGTGGTTCAAAATTTCGCGCATGTCGGCGCGGCGCGGATCGGCCAAAAAACTGCGAGCACCAAGAGCGCGCGGCCCGAGCTCCATGCGTCCGTTGAACCAGCCGATTATTGCACCGTCGGAAATCATCCTGGCGAGTTTCGGCAAAAGCACTTCGTCTTCAAGCGTTTCGTATTTTAATCCCGCTTTGTCTAAAGCCTCTCGGCATTCATCATTTGAAAATCCCGGCCCCCAATACGCATGGTCCATTACAACCTCGCGTTTGTTGCCGAGTACCTGATGCCAGACCATCAAGGCGGAACCAAGACTGCAGCCCGCATCGCCCGCCGCCGGTTGGACGAAAAAATTCTTGAAGGGCGTTTCGTGAAATATCCGGCCGTTCATTACCGAGTTGAACGCAACGCCGCCGGCCATGCAGAGATTATCTTCGCCGGTCATTTCTTTAATCTCTTTTACTAGATAGATCGCAGTGTCTTCGAGAGCTTTCTGGGCGGAACACGCAACGTTCCAGTGATGTTCCGTCAACTCCTCGCCCCGCTGACGCCCCGGACCAAGCTCTTTTACGATCGCATCAGGAAACTTGTAATGCTTGGCAAGGTGGTGGTCAAGAACCTGTATATTGAACCTAAAATCGCCGTGCCCGTTCGTCGTCAGCACCTTTTCACGAAAAAAATCGTAGAATTTGGGCTTTCCATAGGCGGCGAGGCCCATCACCTTCCACTCGTCGCCCGCGAACATGTCGAAACCGATGTAATTCGTGACGGCAGAATAGAATTGCCCGAGGCTGTGAGGAAGCTTGATCCGTTTCAGCACTTCCAGCTTATTGCCTCGTCCGCGTGAAAAAAGCGTGGTCGTGTCCTCGCCTGTTCCGTCCCAGGTCAGAACGGCGGCGGATTCGAAAGGCGAAACAAAAAAAGCACTGGCGGCGTGCGTTTGATGGTGCTCAAAATAATGGAACTTGAAGTCGCTAGGCCCAAAATGTTCGCGAAGCCGCTTCGGATGCCGAAACATTCCAAGATAGCTGTCGCTTACCTGCGCAATTCCCCTATCGGCTCGTGCCTTGAACATGTCACGCGAAACAAATGCCGACTTTACGGCTTGCATTGCTTTGTGACGAAGTATCCATGGTTTCCAATAGTGTCCGACGTGCTCGACATCCTTTAACGTGATGCCGGCGTGATCCAGGCAAAATTGAATCGCCTTGTACGGAAAGCCGCTGTGATGCTTTTTACGCGAAAACCGCTCTTCCTCGGCAGCGGCAATAATTCGGCCGTCTTTTATTAATGCCGCTGCTGAATCCCCCAGTGTCGTAAGGCCTAAAATATACATAAAGTCATCGGGTTCATTACACCTCAACGATGCTCAGCTAAAACCCGCGTCAACTGATCTTTTCGCTTGATCATTTCCTCAAGCAAAACGGCTGTACCCAGATCGTTCGCCTTCACATAACGGACGCTACATCGATTGCCCAACGCCAACCTCCGCCGCTTCGAACAACAAGATGCGACCCAATAAACCCGGCTCCGCCAGTGTTACTAAACTCCGTAAGAAATCATTTGGGCCTTGCGTAAGATCCTTCGACTACAGAAAATAAAACGTCGGCTAGGACTGCCGACCATTTCCCGACGGTATAGTTTTCCAGCGAATGATCCCTTGCCGCTTTGCCCATGCGTTTACGTAAACTTGGGTCGGAGAGCAGCAAATCCAATGCATTATACCAATCTTCGGGCGATTCTGCATTGAAGTGCGTTTCTCCCTTTACTCCTATCTCGGAACAAACGCCGACCGGCGACATTACGAATGGAATTCCGACGGCAAGATACTGTACCGCTTTAAAGCCGGACTTTCCTTTCAGCCAGTCTTCATTTGCGGATGCGCTGGTAACGATCGGGTAAAGGCCGATATCCAGGGACCGAAAATCTTCAGCTTCGCGCTCCAGGGACCACGAAAGATTTTCAACCTCAATGCTGTTGAGAGCTAGTTGCTTTCGGCCGGTTCCGACCAGTTTAAGCTTGAAACGATGTTTTTGGGCCAGTCGTTCAAGAACGGGGAACAAGAATTTAATCGATGGAAATGTCGAGTGGGTACCGATCCAACCTATAACTGGAATTTCACGTGTTATTTCCGAGGGAGTAAAAAGATCGGTATCGGCTACGGTCGGTATTACTACAGATCTAACACGCTTGGATTCAACATGCTCAGCTATAAAACGGTTTCCGCACACTACCAGGCAGGATTTCCGAATGAGGTCGTCGGTTTTGCCGAAAAATTTAAAAAAGCTTCCCAAACGGCCATAAGTCGGGCTGATGTAACTGACATACGTTGCATCGTCCAGATCAACCACCATAGGCAAACGCCCCAGTTTTCGATAAAGCCACTCAAAAAAAGGCGGGCCGAAGAACATCGCCTCTCGCTGCACGAAAAGCAGGTCGTATTCTCGTATCCGAACTAGATCACGAAGACGCCCGACAACTGACCCTGCAACGCTCGCGACCTTACCGATCAAACTCCCGCTGCGATACATCCGTTCGAATTGCTCACTATTCAGAAACGGTCTTATTTCGATCTCGATTCCGCGCGCGCACAAAGGTTCAACGAACTGCTCAACCCTAAATCGCGTAGCCGCTGCCTGCGTAGGAAAACTTGAAAGTGCAACAACTCGCATTTAGAGCTTGATTCAGGGCAACAAAGGTTCTTATCGAAGTTTCTGTCTTCGAAACCCAAGTTGGAATTGTACTTAAAACTAATGCCTAAACTAAACGTGCCTTCATTTTGGACTCACGGAAGTTTCGCCTTTTGGCCCTTAGAATTTGGTATAAGGGGAAGATTTTGTACTTGTTGACCAGGCGTCTGGCCCAAATGAATCGTCCAATCTCCATAGTGGACATAAAATCAGCTACTTTGACCGGCACAGGGTAAGCTACCAAGAGCCGTTGAAATGCCCCAAACTTCATAAGGGCGCTCCAACAGTCCGGAGCGATTCGGATCGGCTTATTTACATTTAACAGTCCTTTCGCGGCCGCGTTACTAAAAATGGTTGCTGTTCCACCCCCAACGCGCTCTAAATTCACCGGCTCATACAATTTAACTATTCCGAGATCGATTTCGGACTCTTTGCGTAAACAGATCTCGTCCCAACCAATCCAATAAAGTAAAATTATGTCGCCTGGCCGAATTATCGCCGAACATCTATCGAGGATCTCGGCAAAGTTTGCCGGTAAAACCGCGTCATCTTCCAGCAGCACTCCATAATCCAGGCCACGAGAGACTATTTCCGCATGTATGCGTTGCGAGGTCAGAGAGCAGCCAATCATGCCCAGATTCAACCATTCTTGATCCGTATTTAGCCTACGAAGCTCTTCGACATTGCATTCTCGCCGAATATCGTCATCACTCAATTCTTTTCCAATTGTGCATTCGACAAATTCGTAGTCAACGCTGGCAGTGTCCAATTGTTTCGAGATATGCGTACGTCGATCCGTTGACCAAGGGAGATTCGTAACAAAAACTTTCATTTCTCTATCTATTTTGCTTGCCGATTCGCATCAATGGATGCGGCTGGAACCCCAACAACAGTGGTATTATCCATAATGTTTTTCGTCACAACCGCCCCGGCTCCCACGACTACGTTGGACCCAACACGAATTCTGGGAAGAACGACGCATCCGGCTCCCAAGCTGGAACATTCTCCGACGGACGTACCACCGAGCAGAACCGCCCCCGGTGAAATTTCGCAATGATCACCAATTTGAACATCGTGACTAACCAGGCTTGCTACGTGCAAAAGGACATTCTTACCGATTGAATTGGATGATTCAACGACCGTATTTGAAAGAATCAAGGTGCCGTCTCCGATCGAATTCGAACATCTTCCTACTATGGATCTCGGTGATATGATTGTAGAAGGCTCGCCTCCCAAATCGAGAAATTTTTCGAAAAGAGATTTCCTAAAAGCCGGTGTTCCAACACCTACTACAAAACGCCGGTCAATCTGTGCAAAATACTTATTTGCGTCCTCGTAGTTGCGGATAATTTCGAACCGATCAAGGAAAAGCTTGTCGACATCCCGCGAAAGATCGTCATAAAAAACGACTTCGCCAAGTCCGTCGATCTGAAGCAACACCTCGGCTAGTTCTTTTGCAAATCCACCAGCTCCGACAACAAGCATATCTAGCCCTTCCCAACGAGAATTTCGCAAATTTGGTCCACAGTATCAGCGTCAAGTGTATCAAACAGTGGCAGACACACTATCCTTTGCGATACTTCTTCGGCAATCGGACAATTTTGAGGAACCACATAGGGCAGCTTGTTCAGCGATGGATAAAAATATCTCCTCGGATGTATGTCAAAAGCTGCTAGTTGGGACATCGAGCGGGTTAGATCAGGTTCACTGGGCAAAATAACAGGAAGATATGAATAATTCCACTCTGTTCCCGTTCGAATTTTCTGACATTTTATCTCGCTATTTTCCAGGTTCGACTTATATCTCTCTACTACCGCCTTTCGCCGTTCGATTATTTGTGGTACGTATGGAAGAATGGACAATCCCATTGCCGCACTAAGTTCTGAGACTTTGCCGTTAATTCCGAGGCCGTGAAATGCGTCGGGCCCCTCATGCCCAAAATTGTGAAGATAGTGCATCTCTTTAAGAAGATCTTCATCCTTTGTCACAACCGCGCCGCCTTCGCCCGTATGAAAGAGCTTTGTAGCGTGAAAGCTGAGGGTAGATATATTTCCCCACTCCAAAATTGACTTTCCCTTATAGTCGACACCAAAACAATGAGCTGCATCGTATATGACTGATATTCCACATTCTTCGGCGATCGCCTCAATTTCCTCGACAAAACACGGATTGCCGTAAACATGCGTCGCAAGAATTCCCGTCGTCCGCTCTGTAATTCTGGATCGAATCTTCGTTGTGTCTATTGTAAGAGTCTCGGGCTCGATGTCGACAAACACGGGCTCACAACCTTCCCAAACCAAACTACTAACCGTAGCGACATATGAAAACGGGGTGGTAATAACCTCATCCCTCAGTCCCAGGGCCCGAATCGCAAACTGCAGCGCAACCGTTCCGTTGCTAACCGAAAGCAGATTAGGGACTCTGAGAAAACCTTTCAAAGACTCCTCAAGCTCTAACAATAACGAACCTCGATTAGTTAGCCATCGAGAATTCCAGGATCGAGACAGACAATTCATGTACTCGTCAATTGGGGGAAGAAATGTTCGCGTTACATTTATCATTGGGTTTGCAACTGGTGAGGCTGGTTTACTTTGAGGTCAAAAGACTTGAGTACATCGCACGATATCTTTGTCCGCCGACTCGATCGAGATCAAACTCATCCTTTGCCGTTTTCCGGCAACGAGAAGAACCGTCTGCAAGCTTTTCTATGTCGTCAAACGACCTCAAAAACGACTCTTCGTCAAAACTTTTTACTAACGCCCCGACTTGATTAGTTTGGATTAGCGCGTCCACATCTCCGATCCCAGCATTTGCCACTATCGGCAGCCCGCATGCCAGGTATTCTGCGTTTTTTGTCGGTGACGAGGCTTGTTTAGAATAACAGGGTTTAATGAACGAGACAGCAACGTCGGCTGCGCTGAGGTAACGGGGAATGTCGGTTGAGGGGACCTTCGCAATATAATAGTCCGATTCCGAAAATCCGTGGTTACGCATTAGAGGTTCGATCATTTCTTTTCTGCTTTGGGTAAGGATCAGGGCAAAAGCGTCCGGATAGCGGGATCGTAATGCACTGAAGAAGGCCGCGGTTTCATTCTCCATAT
Source organism: uncultured Acidobacteriota bacterium (assembly GCA_902826385.1). GTDB lineage: Bacteria > Acidobacteriota > Blastocatellia > Pyrinomonadales > Pyrinomonadaceae > OLB17. The sequence goes on from CADEEU010000027.1 coordinate 14,596, forward strand.
ACCAGCCGCCAAACGCTCCTACATACACGCCCACAAATCGGTCCCCGATGCCCAGAGCTTCTCGAACGAATTTTCGCGACTCCGCATTTGCGTCTGCAAACCTTTTCATGTCAACACAACAAGGTATTACTTCGACCGGTCTTTGCTCTCCGCTTGAAAAAAGTATTTCTTTTGCTTTGTTAGTCAAAACAACAAAACCATCGGCTTCTTTCAGCAGCCACCGCTCAACGCGTTTCGCTCCGCGATAAAGCAGACCGTTTTCCGGCCAGATACCGGCGTCCGTATACTCTTCGGGAAAAAAACCGCGGATGTCAAAAAGCAGTTTTGGCTTTTTTAGAGAAAACCGCCGAGCCAAGGCACCCATCAATGTAGGAACATGCACCCGGCCGTGAAGAATATCGAATCTTTCGATCCGTCGCCATATATAAAGGGCTCCGCGGAAAATGTCCCATGCGGTTGCCACAGCCGAAGGACGTTTATGATACGGAAGCCAGTCCCATTCTATACCCTCGGCCGCAAGCTTATCTCCGATTGCTCGGAACTCAGCAATGTCATCAGCCTCTCTCGCCGGCTCAAACGTCAACAGAGTCATTTCGTGGCCGTCTTTTTTAAGTTCGCGCAGGTACGGCAAGACCTGCGTCTGCACGAGCGGCTCGCGCAGCCCGAAATAACAAACGTATAAAGCATTCGCCATTAAGATTTCTGATCTGGACTTAGCTCCGGCTTTTGTCCTACGTAAAAATACCTGTTGCCAAGCTCGTCCATTCTGGCCCGCGAAGTGAGCCTTGATATCTTCCTTAGAAGCAGAAGGATGATCTTCCGCGGATCGGTGCCGGCTGCGGTAAATGTCGATGGGGCTGGCCAAGCCACCTCGCTGCTCCGATATTCAACTTCTTTCAATCCGAATCGCTCAAACAGTGTACGCTGCCCCTTGGTGGTCGCAAGAATAACGTGGTACGGAGGCATTTGCGTCACACGATTTCCGCGAAGTTTCTTAATAGCCCTAACGAAGCGAAAAAACATATTCGGATTTGCCTCAAGCGGTCCGTGAGCGACCAAATACCCGCCGTCTTTCAGAAGATCGAGTATCTTAGGAAACTGATTTTCCATGTCGGTAAGATGTTCGATCACGTCGCCAAGGTGAAGGACATCCACCTGATCCCCCGCCGGGACGTCAGGCCTTATCACCTTTATACCTTCTTGCCGAAGGTTTTCGGCGAAATCCGGGTTAAAGTCTATACCGAGCACCTTCCATCCTAGCTCCCTTGCCTCAATCAGCAATTGCCCGCTGCCGCATCCATAATCGATAAGCGTTTGCGGCTTGACTGATCGTAGGAATCTTCGAACTTCGTCAAACTTTGTTTTCGCAAAGTCGTCACCGCAGTCTTCGCCTGATTCGACGTAACCGGCATCGTACATTTGGATAAGTGTCGCTTCTTCCGGCATCGGATGACAAAAATAGGAAAAGCAAAACCGGCACTGCGGAAAGTCGAAAATCCTGTCGGCATAGGACAATGAAAACCACCCTTCGGTAAGACTTCCTCCGGCACACAACGGGCACGCCAAACCGTGCCGCGGCAGATTCTCGCTGCTATGCGTTTCCTTCATAAACTGACATACGGGCCTGTAACCATCCGACAAATGTACCTGAATCAATTACCAAAACTAGAAATGAGACGGTCATAAGCACTAGCGGATTAAATAGAGGCCCGAAACCTAGCTCGTGCCGATGGGCGGCAATTCGCCTTGCCGTTCGCGCCAGCAGCCACAATGGCAAGGCCAAAAGCCACCACCAGCTTTGAAAAACCGCCAGCGCGACGAAAGGCGGCAACAGCAGGTACTTTCGCAAAATGCCGTAATGCCAATCCCACTGGCGCCCGACCCATACGTTATGTTTTGAGTAGAGCACGAATTTCTGAAACGTGCTGGCGATGTCCGGCCGTAACTGCCATTGGACCATTGCATTGGGCGCAAAACCAATACGAGCTCCGGTTTTTTCAACCTCTTCCATGAAAATCAAATCTTCGGCCGCCCTCCGATCGGGAAAGCCTCCAACCGCTTCGCAAACTGCTTTTTTTATCAGACTTGAAGCGATAAACTTTCCTCTTATTCCTGTTGGCGGCAACCCGGGAACATAAGCCAAAGCCGCGCACTGCGTAAAAAAGCGGTCGCGCACCGGGCTAAAATTTCCGTAAACAATGTCGTTCCCATCGGACACGGACCAAAGCTGCTCCAGCCAATCGTCCTTTAGCGTTATCCCTGCGTCAGTAAACGCTATCCAATCGTTTCTGGCTGCGGCGAAGCCAAGGTTTCGGCCACGCCCCGGTGAAGCACCGTCAGTTTTCACCAGATGGATATCTTGTCGATCGGCCGCAATTCGCTCGATCAACGATACCGTATCGTCGGTTGATCCGCCGTCGACGATAACGATCTCGTTCGGCTTCAAGGTTTGACGGTCGATGCTTTCGATCAGCGTCGAGATCGTCGCCGCCTCGTCTCTGACGGGTATGACAATCGTAAGAAAGAGGCCTTCTGAGATATCGATTGAACGCATTTCTTGTTCGAGGCGTAGTTCTTCCGCACACTCAAGCGCGGTGTCAGGCAAGTAAATGACTATCGACGCCGCCCGGCATGATAGCCCAAAGATCGTTGTGGCCGCTTATCTTTAGATCTACCCGCTTCTCAAAGCGCTTTCCCTTTGCTCGATACCACTCGTATCCATGATCGCTGAAGAATTCTTTTACTTCAGTCGGAGTGTTCAAAAATTTCGCTAAAAGCGGCTCGGAAACCTCTATCATCACGGCCCGCGGCGGAAAGAGTTTAAAGAAGTTCTCCATGCCGCGAAGCGCCATCATTTCCGCGCCCTCGATATCCATTTTCAAGACGTCACAACCCGTGATCAGCCCCTGTTCGACCAACCAATCCATCTTTACGCCCTCAACCGTTACTCGTTTCGCTTCAGCGGCGGTTCCCGCCAAGCCTGATCCTCCGATATTCCCGTTTGTGGATGCAAAAAAATCCAGCGTTTTATTCTCGTCGACAAGGGCGTAGGGCAACACTTGTACCTGCTCCAGTTTGTTGCGGAGCAGATTCGCTTGTAAACGGGCACGAGTTTCAGGCAA
>CADEEU010000028.1 GCA_902826385.1 uncultured Acidobacteriota bacterium
TCCATTCGCCGTCGGTAACTTTGGCCTTGGCTACCAATGCTTCGATTGATTTACGGGTGCGCAGATTGTTCCGGATCGTACCTTCGCCGCCCTGTCGCGAAAGTGAATCGCGCACTTCGTCCAGCGTCGACCGGTAATGGTCGGCAAGCTTCTGCATTTCTTCCTCGACCTCGGCGTCGGAGATTTCGACCTTCTCAGCCTCGGCTATCTTTTCCAGAAGCATCGCTCCGCGAACATCGCGTTCGGCCTGCTGCTTCATTTGTTCGAACGCCATCGCGACAAAATCGTTTTGCACACGCGTCAAGTCGACACCACGCTGCTGCAAATCCTGTGCGAAATTATTCAGCAGATTCCGGGCTTGGTTCTCGATCAGCGTCGGCGGAACTTCGAACTGGTTGTCCTCGATCAGCTTTGCGATCGCATCGTTACGAACACGCGCGTCCGCATCGGCGCCCGAATAAACTTCGAGGTCTTCCCGTAGTTTCTTTTTCAAATCCTTGAGCGACTTGTAACCTTCATCCAAGCTCTGTGCCCATTCGTCGTTTAGTTCCGGAAACTCAGTTTTACCAACCGATTTGATCTTCGACTTGTAATGGACCGTCCGCCCGGCCAGAGCCGACGACGAAAATTCCGACGGATACGCTACTGAAAACTCTTTCTCTTCATCCGGCTTAACGCCGACAAGATTTTCGGTAAACGCCAGCTCGATGTTCTCGCCGCCAAGTACAACTTCCAGGTCGGATGCCGTGATCGGTTCGCCATCCGGATCGTCGTCGAATTTGCCTTCAAGATCGGCGATTACCGTATCGCCAATCTCTGACGCGCGGTCCTCGACCGGAATCAAGGCGCCTTGCTCGCTAAGGCGATTTTGGATCAGTTCATCGACCTCGGAATCGGGCACAGGACGAACCGTTCGGGTCACTTCGATGCCCTTATAATTCGGCATCGGAATCTCCGGCATTACCTCGACGTGAACCTGCAGTGCTATTGACTGCGAGCCGTTAACTTTTACGTTTTCGACATCGTCGATGTGCAGATGCGGCTCAGCCAACGGCTGAAGGTTATGTTCCTGAATAGCCTCGGCTACTTTGGTAGGCAAGAGCTGCTGCAGAACTTCACTTTTGATCTCTTCTTTGTATCGAAGCCTGACGACATCGAGCGGCGCGTAGCCCTTGCGGAAACCGGGCACGCTGGCACCTTTAGCATACTTTTGACTGACCCGCCCGTAAGCTTCTTTCAAAGCATCGGGTTCGATCTGAAGTTTGATCTCTCTTTGGGTTGCTGAAACCTCTTTAAGTTCGCTTTTCATCTATTGGTCGGTAACACAAAATCAATTGAAAAGGATATCTAATGACCGTTTGAATGTCGAATGATGCCGAATGCGAAAGCCCGCGCGTTAGCGGGGGCATAATGAAAACCGAACATTACGCATCCGTCTAACACGCGGGCCTTTGAAAAAAAATACTGGTGCCGAGGGCGAGACTCGAACTCGCACGTCTTTCGACGCTAGATCCTAAGTCTAGTGCGTCTGCCAATTTCGCCACCTCGGCATTGGCTCAGAGTTCAAACTTTAGTTTGTTGCCCAGCCAAAATCAAGTTAGTGAAATTTAAGGCCGCCGCAAGCACGCTGAAGCGTGAACTTTAAACTACTTTGATAAATACTTTTGCTTATACTCATCCCACGACGTGTGATAGTCGCGGGCTTCGAGATAGTCGGTCGAACCGCTCCCGACGTATTTGTCCTCGGCCTTGCGAAAGAGTTTGTATCCGCTGTAGCCGATGGCCGCGATCACGCCGAATACCAGAGCGTACCAGATCAGCGACGTTACAATTCCAAACAGCCAGAAAAACAGCATCACGCCGAAGATCAATCCCAATACCGCAAGTATGAGCTTAATAAAATTCATGGCCGAAAACCTCCGTGGTAAAGAGCTATACGGAAGTTTCCAGAGATTTGTTCGTGCAAATTTTCCGCGCGTCGTATAGATTGGGACAAGTTGATTTGAGGTCGGTGATTATCTGCCCTCGAATTGTAAATATGACTAAGATTGCATATCTGGCAAATGCTCTCGGGGCTAAGAGTTCTGTCGAAAGCGATGCGGAAATTTCCGACATCACTCACGATTCGCGTCAAGCCCAGGCGGGTACGATTTTCGTTGCTATCCGCGGAACTACGATGGACGGGCATCGTTTTATCGACGATGTGATGCGGCGCGGTGCGGCGGGAATAATTTCGGAGCTCGATCCCCCGGCGAATTTTAGCGGAACCTGGCTAACGGTCACTGATGCTCGCAAAGCCCTGGCAAAAGCCGCTGCCGTCATCAACGACGATCCTTCGCACGAACTTGACCTTGTCGGCATTACCGGCACAAACGGGAAAACCACGACGACTTACCTCTGCCAGGCACTTGCCGAAGCTGCCGGTCACAAAGCAGCGATGCTAACAACCGTTGAATATCGGATCGGAGAAAAGTTCCAGCCGGCAGTTCGCACCACGCCTGAGGCTTCGGACACGAATCGTTTTTTGAAAGAGGCTGTCGACGCGGGCTGTTCGATGGCCGCGATGGAAGCCTCGTCACAGGCGATCGATCTGCACCGCTGCGACTGGCTTCGATTCCGCGTAGCCGTGTTTGCAAATCTTACCCGCGATCATCTCGATTATCACGAGACGATGGAAAATTACTTCGACGCGAAGAAAAAGCTTTTCGACGGACGTATCGGCGAGGCTCCGGCATCGAGCGTGATAAATATCGACGACGAATGGGGAGCAAAACTGGCCGCCGAATTACAGGCAAACGGGCAAAAAGTGGTTACAACCTCAATGTCGAAGCCCGGTTCTGACTTGGTGGCCGAGAACATCGAGGTCTCGCTGCTAAGAGGCACTTCGTTCACGCTAAAAACTCCTGATCGCGACCGGCAGATAATATCCCCGCTCGTCGGCAAGCCACATGTTTACAATATGCTTGCGGCAACGGCCGTTGCACTGGAGCTCGGCTACGATCTCGATTCGATCGTTGAGGGTTTGAAAACTTGCGTCGGTGCACCCGGCCGGTTTGAACGCGTCCCGCACCAAGGCGACTTTGCGGTTGTCGTAGATTACGCACATTCCGACGACGCTTTGTTGAACACGCTGAAAACCGCTCGCGACCTCACAACCGGCCGCATCATCACAGTATTTGGCTGCGGCGGCGACCGGGATAAAACAAAACGTGCCCCAATGGGGCAGGTCGCAGGTGAGAACAGCGACATCGTCGTTATCACATCAGACAACCCCCGGACGGAGGACCCGGTAAAGATCATTGAAGAGATTGAGACCGGAATTAGGAAAACCGGGACGGAATATTCGGTCGTACCGGACCGTAGGGACGCCATTTTCAAGGCAATTGGGTTAGCCAAGCCGGGCGATGTAGTCTTGATCGCAGGAAAAGGCCATGAAAACTATCAAATAATTGGCAGTGACAAATTCGATTTCGACGACCGAAAGGTCGCCACCGAGGCCATAGATGCCCTGAGAGAAAGGGCTTCTTGAAAAACGCGCTAGCGGTCAACGCCGAACTTTGCCATCAAATCGCTAATTACTTGGACCTGAGCTTCCGTCGTATCGACGAATTTCAGCGCAAATCCGATCTCGATCACGTGATTGCGAACCTCGCCAAGCACCTGGACCTTCATCCCTTCGTCTATCGGAAGAAAAACCCGGATATTGTCGCCCTCGGTCACCTCGCCCGAGCTGAGCACAAAGCATCCGGCCGGGCTTAGATCGCTTAAGGTTCCCGGCTTTCGGCCCTCCGAACCTTCCCAATCGACATCGATCGTTACCTGCCGACGCTTTACCGCCCGCCTGTCTTCGCCGCTTCTTCTGTCTAAAACCGCCATTGCTTAATCGTCCTTTCTGTTCGCACCCGCTTTATTAGTTAAATAGTAATAGACCGGCAATCCCAGAATTATCAGTCCGATGCCGATGAACGAACTCTGCGGCGCCGTGTACATCGTGTTGATCAAGAGCCAACCGGCCACAAGGAGAAATACGACCGGAACGACTGGATAACCCCACGCTCGGTATGGACGTTCAGCATCGGGATATTTTCTCCTGAAAATAAAAATTGACGACGTTATCAGCGCGTAGAATATCCATGAGCCGAATACAACGTAATCCGTCAGCGTGTCGAACGAGCCGGACAAAGCCAATATGCTTGCCCACACGCCCATAAATATCACGCCACGGACTGGCACAGCCTGGATCGACACTTTCTCGAACGTCTTGAACATCAGCCCGTCTTTGGCCATCGCGTACGGTACGCGTGATGCGCTGAGCAACGAAGTGTGAAGCACACCGAGAGCCGAGAGCATCAGCCCGACACTAAAGATCGCTACCGCAACTGCTGTCGCGAAAGTTGTCGGATCGCCGCCGAAGAACTTGCTTACTACCACCATCCCCGTCGATGAATCCTTATCGATCGAGGCGATAGTCGTCGGGTCAAGAACGTAAAAGTAAGCGACATGGATAGCCGCATACAGGAAAATTACCAGCAAGACACTGCCGATGATCGCCATCGGAATATTTCGTGCAGGGTTCTTAACTTCGCCCGCCATAAACGACAGGTTGTCCCAGCCGTCGTAACCCCAGAGAGCGGCAAGCATGGCGGCGCCGAAACCGGCCATAAAACTGTATTCCGCCGAGCCAAAATTGACCACCGAGTTAACATCCGCGCACGTGCCGTTGGTTTCCGCCAACGAAAAGTTCGCAAGACCGCCGCCCGTTACGAAGAGAAACGCTCCAAGACCAACGAAAACGACAAGGCCGATCTTGATCGCGGTCAGCATCGTCGCAATGTTTCCGGTCATCGAAACCGAGAGGCAGTTGAGCGTCGTGAAAATAGCGATCATCACGACCGCGATGAGCTGCAGCGACGTGAACTCATTACCGATAATCGGAATCGTTCCTAACGTCTGCTTTAGGCCACCGTTGAGGTAAACGTTAAGCGTTCCAGCAAACAGAACCGCCGCCGCCGCCTGCGATCCGGTCCTCGCGATGAACATCTGCATCCAGCCGAACAGAAAACTCGAAAGCCGGCCGTAAGAATCGCGCAGGAAAGCATAGGGACCGGCGGGTTCTGGCTTAAAGGCTGTAAGCTCGGCATAAGTGAGAGCCCCCGCAAGCGAAAGCACACCCGCCGCGATCCAGGCAATGATCACCCACGTCGGCTCACCGACGTTGCACGTCATAACGCGGGCCTTTACGAAAACTCCCGTGCCGATCACGTTCGCGATTATCACGGAAATCGCGGCGGCAAGCCCGAGTCCACGGATAAGGTTCTGTCTGGCGTCTGCGTTTGGGTCCATAAAATTATTACGGGAAGAGTTCGAGATATCGAATTGATTTTGAACATCTTACGCGAAATCAGGCCGCAAGTGAAATAGTTTCCTTATTCGTCCCGATCCGATGTTGCTATTGAGCTTTTTACGGTTCTTCATCGTTTCCTCTTTTACTCTCCGTCTATGGCTAAAAAAACTGGTCCACGGAAGAAGTGGAATAAGAGGAAAGACAAGGAAGAAACTCAACAGCCATTTGGATCAGACCCGCCGTGCTAAGATTTGCGAAATGCGGGAACTTGAAATTGGAGCCGAAGAACTTGTAACGACGCTGCTGAATCCAGGCGTGGCAAGCGGCGTCTGCGTACTCGACAGCTGCGGCGTGGGCCGGAAAGGGTCGAATCTTCTCATTGCAGGGTTAGAACCGGTTGAAACTATCGTCCTTCCCGCTTCCGATGCTGCAGCCAGCCTTGCTCGATTCGAAGAACTCATTTCCGACGAGAATCTCGCAGCCGTCTTCACGCTTTCGTATGACCTCGGTCTCGATCTCAACGGAATCGCCGGCCGAACTGAAGCAACGGAGCCAGGAATTTACGTAGCATTGTTCGATCATCTTCTTGTACACGATTACGATAGCAGCCAAACTTTCGCTCACGGCGGCCCGGCCGTAGATTCGAAGTTTAAAGCTCTTCAAACGCCCTTTACGCTGATTGAAAAAGCGGAAACTCCAGCCGTGCCCTCGTCGAATTTTACGCAAACCGAATACTTGGAGGTGGTCGAAGCGATAAAAGAGTTTATCCGCTCCGGCGAAACCTACCAGACAAACCTTACGCAGCGGTTGTGTGTTCCGCTGCTGGACGGAGTAACACCACAAAGCACATTTTTAACCCTGAGACGCGATCATCCGGCTCCATTCGCGGCATATATCGAACGCGACGGTTCCGTAGTAGTATCAGCGTCGCCCGAACAGTTTCTGCGTGTAGAGCGTGCAGGCGAAGTTCGACACATAACTGCGGAACCCATTAAAGGCACGCGACGACGCGGTAAAGACAAGTGCGAGGACGACAAACTGCGCTCCGAGCTATTGGCGAGCGAAAAGGACCGCGCCGAGAACACGATGATCGTCGACCTGATGCGGAACGATCTCGGACGAATCTGCGAATTCGGGAGTGTCGAGGTCGCCGATCTTTGCCGCGTAGAAGAGCACCCGACCCTGTTCCATCTTGTCTCGACGGTGAACGGTACGCTTCGAAAAGATTTGAACTATTCGGACGTTATCCGAGCCGTCTTCCCGTGCGGCTCGATCACGGGTGCACCGAAGATCAGAACGATGGAAATAATCGACCGTCTGGAAAAAACGCCTCGCGGCCTTTCGATGGGAGCAATCGGCTGCCGCATCCCGGTCGGATTCGGTATTCCGGAAACTTTCGAGATGAGCGTTGCGATACGCACGATGGTAATTCGCGACCGCGTTGCGACCTTCAACGTCGGCGGCGGCATAGTTATCGACAGCATCCCCGAGCACGAGTACGACGAATCACTTCTTAAGGCGAAAGCCCTGCTGAGCGCTCTTTATGCCGATCTTCCACCTGGATAGGACAAATCTCCGGGAACAAACCGCGTCCTTCGGTGTCCAAATAACTGCACGCACCAAACTATCGGAGGAAGATCGAATGTCAAAACCGGAAATAAACGTCACGCCGTTGATCGATGTCCTGCTTGTTCTCCTGATAATTTTTATGGTTGTCACGCCGATCAAGCCGAGCGCCTTCAAGGCGAAAGTGCCTGCTGAGCCAAACCGTACGAAGCCGATCGAAAACGATCCCCACACCTTGGTTGTTGTTGTCGAAAAGGATGGAAGTTTGCGGATAAATTCGGAATACGGTTTAGGAACCGTGAATGATTCGCAAAAAACTACAGATCGCCTGAAACAGATTTTTGCGGCCCGGCTCGCGAACTACGGCCTGTCTTCGACCGGCGACGGTTCGGTCCCGACGGGAGTTTTTATTAAGGCACCGCCGGAGATCGATTACGGCAGCGTGGCAAAGGTGGTCGATGCCGTAAAAATGTCCGGGGCAGAGCCGATAGCTCTGCAAATCGACGATCTGAATTAGGTCATCCCAAAAACGCTGGAATCGCATCAAAATATTGTGGTATATTTAGGATGCGGAGGTCCCGTCCGCCGCCCTTACGACTCTCCTTTTGCGAATCGCGCGAGATGGCCAATTATTACGAAACCTTAAAAGTTTCACCTAAAGCCTCTTCGGCCGAGATCAAATCGGCTTACAGGCGTTTGGCGCGCAAACTGCACCCGGACAAAAACAATGGTTCGGAGGAGACGGCACTGGCGTTCGCGGCGATTGCCGAAGCGTACGAGATACTGCGTGATCCGGCCGACCGCGCCAGGTATGACAAAAAGCTGCTGCACAACCAATTCAACGGTTCGTCGAACGGCGATTCGGTTTTTGCGTCCTCGAACACGCATGCCCAGCGCTGGCGGCAGTTAGTTTACGAACATCGTTATAACGAGATCATCAACCGCATGATCGCGGAAGAACGCCGGGAGTCGATGGCCTTGCAAAAGATCATTTTTCCAACTGTGGCGTTGTTTGTCTCGGCCGTCTTCGTTGGTATTTTAAGACCTCAGCTTTTTGCAAGCTCGCCTATCATCGTCAAGATCATCGTCGTAACGCTTTTTATTGCGGGTGTTATCCACCTGATAAGGCGAATTCGCGAGGCGTTTGAAAAGTATACTTATTACCCGGATGAGCTTCATGATTCGATCCTTGATGGCAGCGAAACCGTCGCAAAACCGTTTTCGCGATTGACCGCGAGCGCGTTTTTGATTGTCGGATTTCTCGCTTGTCTCGGAGCAGGTGTTTTGATCGGAAGTTCGATGCCGACGGTGTTTTCGACCAATCTTGGTCCTGAATTTGTCTTCTATCCGCCGATATTCGTATTGTTCGTTGACATAATGCACACCTTTGCCTTTCGGGTCGATGGCTAACACTGACGCCTTGACAAGCTAAGTGCCCTTTTTTATAGTATTAAGTTCGTTTGTGTAACGGAAGATACTAGGGAAAAATAAGTTTTTAATGGCAAATCATAAATCGGCAGAAAAGCGTGTTCGGCAGACTACAAAGAAGAATGCGATAAACCGCAGCAATCGCAGCGAGCTTCGCACCAAGATCAAGGGCTTGCGTAGTGCGATCGCCCATAGCGACAAAAAGCTCAGCGTGGAATCGCTCGGCTCGACGGTTTCTTTGATCGACAAGGCGGTGAATAAGGGTTTGATTCACAAAAACACCGCCGCCCGCCACAAGTCGCGATTGACGCGTCACGTAGCGGCTGTGTCGAAGTAACAGGCTTCCTCCTCGTACATTATAGTTTTCTCCTTTATAAAGCGGAGTCCGGGCTACAGTGCCTCGTCCCCGCTTTTTTTGCGCGTGGTTTTTGTTAAACTCAGGAGCTATTGAGGAGACAAGTTATTGGCGGAAGGACGGACCTTTAAATATTACGATCTGATGATGGCGGCTTTCGTCGCCGTTATTTTGTGCTCGAACCTGATCGGTGTGCACAAGGTGTCGTATGTCAATTTGCCGATCTATGGCGAGTACATCTACGGGGCCGGCGTTCTCTTTTTTCCGATCAGCTACCTGTTCGGCGATATTCTGACCGAGGTTTACGGCTACAAGCGTTCGCGAAAAGTGATTTGGGCCGGTTTCGGAGCACTGATCTTCGCCTCGCTGATGGCGTTGGTCGTCACTAACCTGCCAGCAGCGACAACGATGTCGGCCGACCAGCAGGCCGCCGTAAATCTGATCTTCGGTCAAACGCCGCGAATCGTACTTGCTTCGCTCATCGCATTCTGGGTCGGCGAATTCGTAAACTCCTTCGTCCTTGCAAAACTAAAACTTTTAACAAAAGGCCGGTTTCTGTGGACACGTACGGTTGGCTCGACCATTCTCGGCGAGATCGCCGATTCGGCGATCTTTTATCCTGTAGCCTTCTTCGGCACGTGGTCAAACGAGCAGCTCATCAGTGTGATGATCGGCAACTACTTTATTAAAGTTCTGTGGGAAGTCCTTGCAACCCCGTTCACATACCTGATCGTCAACTGGCTAAAACGCGCGGAGCACGAGGATTATTTTGATAGGAATACGGACTTTAATCCATTTAGTCTGGAAACTTAAACCGGAATGTCGCTTATGCGATTTGTCCACGCGAAAGAATCGTCTACAGCCCAAATAAGGTAAATCTCTTCGACTGCTGTGCGGATAGCAACATTCTGAGCGACTATTATCACTCCGGTCGAATCTTGGTTTTGGATAAAGCGGGCAAAATGATGAGGCATGGTTCGCCGGTCGTGAGTAAGAAGGACCCGACCCAGCTCAGATGCAATCGAAAGAACTCTTGGATCCGGAACTCCCCGAAGTCCGGCCTCGTCCGAGGATAGAATGTCTATCCGCGGATCGAGACGTAAAAGGCCGTCAACTATACCTTTCGTAAAATCAGCGTCACACAAAAATTCCAATTTCATCGGGCGAGGGATTTTTTGGCCGCCTGGAGACGCCTATAGAGGTCTGGATTTTCTTTCCGGAACTCCTTGCGGCGCACTACGGCTTCCTTCTCGAACTGTATTTCGGACTCCAGCAAGTATTTATCTATCTTCTTCTGGTTACGCAGGTAGAACGCTATCGCGCCGTAAACCTCTTCGAGGGTAAGGACTGAGAATGATTGGCGGATAAACTCCGGCGAGGCTCCATTTCTGAACGCATAGACTATCGAATCCAGCGACACTCGTGTCCCCGCAACATAATATCCACCGCCACGTTTTTCGACGTATTTCTTTTCCATCAAACGCGATTTTACCATACGCTTCGACAAGTTGTTATACTATCCGCGCCGGATGAGCCTTTCACAAACAACACCGATAATTGAACTTGCCGAACACAAAATCGCAGGCCTTTCGCGGCCAATGGCGCGGAAACTGGCCTTGGCGGTCGCGAATTATGCGGGCAAGACCGATCTAAATACGGCCAACGTCGAAGACCTGCTTAACTACTTCCCTGCCCGTTATGAAGACCGTTCGAATTTTATCGGAATCGATCAGCTTTACGACGGTATCGAGGCCTCGGTTGAGATCTACACACGCGTTTCGGGCGGCTTTCGCGTTGGCCGAAATCGCGGCCCGAGACAACCGCCGCTCTATATTTACGAGATCAGTGGCAGCGACCGCGAACGCACGCGAAAACCTGTCGTCGTTCTCTGGTTCATTTCCGGCAAAGCGGCGGAATCGATCATTGGTTATTACAACGGACGATTCAAACGCGGGTCGCGGTTTGTCGCTTACGGAAAATGGGAGTGGGACGGAAGGCGAAATACTTTTGCCCTAAAGCTGAACAAGCCGAACGAGCTTGAACTGCTTCCGCCTGTCGATGCGGAAACGCTCGATTTTAGCGAGGCGGACTCCGAGATCGACAGCGATTCGTCAGCCGGTGAAGACGGAGCGCTTGAAGGTCTGGGCCGGCCGGAATTTGCCATGGTGCACACCGCGCGCCGTGTTCCCGTGTACAGAAAGTTCGGCCCGTTCCAAACAAAGCGCCTGCGCGAGATAATCTTCGCCGTCCTCGAAGACCTCGACCCAAATACCGTCATCGACCGTCTGCCGCCTGAAACCATCAAGCGTCAAAAATTAATTCCTCGCCCGCAAGCGATTCGTGAGATCCATTTTCCACCGGATGACGTTCCCGTTTCGGAATACGAAGTGTTTCGCAGCCCGGCCCAGCAGCGTTTGATATTCGACGAATTTTTCTGGCTGTCTTTCGCCCTGCAGTTAAAACGCGGCGGCCGCAAACAAGAGCCGAAAGGCTCGATCATCGAGATCGCGCAAGGCTTTAACGACCGCGTAAAATCAATCCTCGAATTTAAGCTTACCGAGGCTCAGAAAAAAGTGCTGCGGCAGATATTCGCGGACATGACATCTTCCGAACCGATGAACCGCCTTGTCCAGGGCGATGTCGGAAGCGGCAAGACGATCGTCGCGTTTCTGGCAATGTTCGCCGCCATGGAAAACGGTTATCAAACGGCGTTGATGGCACCGACCGAGATCCTTGCGGAACAGCATGTGAGAAACGCCGAACGCATATTCGAAAAGACCGGTTATCGGGTCGGCTTGCTGACCGGCAGCCTGAAAGCCGCGGAAAAAAGAAAGATCCTCGCCGCAATCGCCGCGAGTGAAATTCACGCCGTTGTCGGCACCCACGCGATCATCCAGGAAAGCGTCGCGTTTGAAAAACTCGGCTTTGCCGTTATCGACGAACAACATCGCTTCGGTGTTTTGCAGCGTTCGATGCTGCGAGAAATGGGCTACAACCCTGACATTCTTGTGATGACCGCGACGCCGATTCCGCGTTCGCTTGCGATGACGGTTTACGGCGATCTGGATGTTTCCGTCATCGACGAACTGCCGCCCGGAAGAACGCCGGTCAAAACCGTGGTCGTCGGTGAAGATCAACGCACAGGAGTTTACAAGGGCATCGAGCGTGAGATCGCACTCGGGCGTCAGGCTTACGTCGTTTATCCGCTGATCGAAGAATCGGAAAAGATCGATCTTAAGGCCGCGACCAAGATGTTCGAAGAGCTGCGTGACAAGGTATTTCCGAAACGAAATGTCGGTTTGCTGCACGGCAAAATGAAGACGGCCGAAAAAGAAGAGATGATGCGGCGGTTTGTTTTGGGCGAGCTAAACATACTCGTCTCGACGACCGTGATCGAGGTTGGCGTCGATGTCCCGAACGCGTCCTTGATGATAATCGAGCACGCCGAGCGGTTTGGCCTTTCGCAGCTTCACCAGCTTCGCGGCCGCGTCGGTCGCGGTGCCGAGCAAAGTTATTGCGTTCTGCTCACCGGCGACAAAAAAACCGCGGTCGCCAGGGAACGCCTCGGCATTATGGAAGAAACCAGTGACGGTTTTCGCATCGCTGAAAAAGATCTTGAAATTCGCGGCCAGGGCGAAATATTCGGCACGCGTCAGTCAGGTATTCAATCGTTCAAGCTTGCCAACATCATTCGCGATATCGAAGTGCTGGAAGCGGCAAAAAACGAAGCCGAATATTTCCTGATCGAAAAACGCCTGACCAAAGAAACCTCAAAGCTGATTGACGAGATCAAAGACGACCCGCGTTTTCATCTTGCCGCGATCGGATAATCTCAAATTCTCCGCGTCTTTCTCTGCGATCTCGGCGTTGAAATAAATGTCCCGCTTTTCTCAACGCTGAGTATGCCGAGATTTTCGCAGAGAGCGGAGAGTAAACCGTCCTTGTTAGCCCGTAGTGCGTAAGTTAACCTTATAAGTACTGAGGGTTGAGCGACATGCGTGTAATTGCCGGACTTTACAGGGGAAGAACGTTAAAAAGTCCGGCCGACACAAAGACGCGGCCGACCTCCGACCGGTTGAGAGAGACGTTGTTCAATGTGCTTGCACCGAGGATAGACGAGTCAACGCGATTCCTCGACCTCTGTGCCGGAACGGGAGCGATAGGCATCGAGGCGATATCTCGCGGTGCCGAGTTCGCAACTTTCGTCGATAAATCTCGCAAGGCCTGTGCCCTGATCGAAGACAACCTCGAACACCTGAAAATTCCCGAAGATGATACCGAAATCATCTGCCTTCCTGCGGAAACATTCGCGGGACGAAAGTATGAAAAAGGTTGGGACCTTGTTTACTTCGATCCACCATACGATCTGGATTATTCGATCGTGCTCTACGAATTTGGAAGTCCGGAAAGCATTCTTCTAAACGACGACGGGCTGCTCGTCGTCGAGCATCACTCCAAAGTTCCGATGCCCGACGCCGTCGGACTGCTGCGGCGTTGGCGGATATTGAAACAAGGCGACTCGAGCCTGAGCTTTTACGAACGAAATTGACTGAACGACAGGCTTTTAGCCTCACTAGCATAGTTAAGCGCTCTTTTCTCCGCGAACTCTGCGAAAACTCGGTGTTATCGGCGTTTAGCCAAATTTTTAACGCTGAGGCCGCTGAGGTTTCCGCGGAGCTTCGCTGAGAGATTCATCGCCTTTTCATACAGCATCTACTTTTTTATGACCATTCTCGTTTGGGTGATCCTATGCATTGTCTGGGGAACAACGTGGATCTTCATCAAGGTCGGGCTCGAGGACCTGCCGCCGATCACGTTCGCCGCCGCGCGCTTTATTCTCGCGGTGCTACTCCTTTCGCCCCTGGTCGTCGCCGGACGGCTGCCGATACCGCGAACGAAACGAGAGTGGCGGCTGATCGCCCTGACCGGCTTCCTGCAGTTTTCGATCAACTACAGCCTTGTCTTCTGGAGCGAGCAATACATTACATCCGGCCTTGCCGCCGTGCTTCAGGCAATGATCACGGTTTTCGGACTGCTTCTCGCGTGGATATTTCTGCCTTCCGAAAGAATTACTAAACTCAAAATATTCGCGGTCGTGGTCGGCATCATAGGTGTCGCCGTCATATTCATCGACCAGCTAAAGATCGAAAACGCGATGGCTTTTGCCGGATCGGCCGCTATCGTAATCGGAGCATACGCCGCCGCACAGGCGTCGATATTAGTCAAAGCAAAAGGCAGCGGGCTGCATCCGGCCAGCCTTGTGTTCTGGCAGATGATCTGCGGCCTGCCCGCGATTGTTCTTTATGCATCGATCGCCGAGGGAAATCCGTTAACGCTCAACTGGACGTGGCGGGCTATCCTGTGTGTACTCTATCTGACCGTCGCCGGCACGATCGCCGCATTTTGGCTTTATTACTGGCTTTTAAGTAGAATCGAATCGACCAAAGCGATGATGATCTCGCTCGTCACGCCGCTGATCGCGGTCATTATCGGCGGAATATTTCTTAACGAAACTCTGCCGCCGCAAACGATCTTTGGCGGGCTTTTGATCATTGTCAGTATCGGTTTGATCGTTACGAGAAAACGGAAATTGGAACCGCAGATCAACGCGGATGAACGCAAATAGTCAAAATCTGATCTGCGTGCATCTGCGTTCATCCGCGGCTAATCACCTTTTATGTTCTTCAAATTCACAACATCAGGCGAATCGCACGGCAAGGCCCTGGTGTCTATCGTCGAGGGCTTGCCGGCCGGCCTGCCTATCGACGTCGAAGCGATCAACCATGACCTTTGGCGGCGGCAGCAAGGCTATGGCCGCGGCGGTCGGATGAAGATCGAAAGCGACACGATAGAATTTCTCTCCGGCGTCAGGCATGGTAAAACGCTTGGGTCGCCGATCGCGTTGAAGATCGAAAACCGCGATTTCGTTCATTGGCAGGAAGTGATGTCCGACACCGAGCTTGAGGTACAGCCTAAAAATCCGCGGCTCGTCAAGCGTCCACGGCCGGGCCACGCCGACCTCGCCGGTGGACAAAAATTTCAGGCCCGCGACCTTCGCGACATTCTGGAACGCGCCTCGGCCCGCGAAACGGCGTCGCGAGTGGCGTGCGGCGCTCTTGCAAAACAATTGCTGAACGTCTTCGGCGTCGAGATTCGAAGCCATGTCGTCCGGCTCGGCCGCATTTCGGTTACACCTGAACATCGTTCATGGGAAGAGATCGCCGCGATCTCGACCGACACACAGCTCGCCTGTGCCGACCCTTCGGCGAAAAAAGAAATGATCGCCCACATCGACGAAGCCAAAGAAAACGGCGACACGCTCGGCGGAATCTTTGAGGTCGTCGCTAAAAATGTCGTCGTCGGCCTCGGGTCTCACACCTCATGGTACGAAAAGCTCGACGGCCGCATCGCCCAAGCCTTTATGTCGATCCAGGCCGTAAAAGCCGTCGAGATCGGCACCGGCGTCGCCAACGCAGGACTTCCCGGCTCGGAAGTCCATGACGAAATTTTCTGGTCAAAACCTGAACCGGTAGAGGCCGACCAGTCCGAACCGCCTGCGTCAGCGGGCGGCCAGCCTGTCGGCACAGCTAACTCGCCCGCCGCTAACGCAGCGGGTTCTGACAAACGCTTCGTCCGCAAAACAAACCGTGCCGGCGGACTCGAAGGCGGCATAACGAACGGCGAAGAGCTCCGGGTTCGCGGCTACCTGAAACCGATCTCCACGCTAAAGAAACCGCTCCACTCGGTCGATATCGACACAAAACAAGACAGCCCCGCCGCCTTCGAACGCTCCGACGTAACCGCCGTCCCCGCCGCCGGCGTCATCGGCGAAGCTATGCTGGCAATCGTGTTGGCGAATTCGTTTCGCGAAAAACTCGGCGGTGATTCAATCGATGAAATGAGTCGCAATTTGGATAGCTATCAGAACTCCTTAGCGAGCTACTGAGGCAGGAATATTTCCTATATATTGACAAAAATTCTTATATTCTCTTATCCTGTGAAGAGGCAAGAGTTAGACTTATGGCAACAATGACAATTTCTCTTCCGGACAAAATGCGTGAGTTTGTAGAGGCGGAAGTATCGACGGGAGACTACGGTTCTGCCAGCGAGTTGTTTCGCGAACTTGTTCGCGAACGGCAGAAGCGAAAGACGCAAGAACAGTTGGAGACTCTGCTCCTTGAAGGTTTAGAAAGCGGCACGCCTTCTCGCGTAACGTCTGAATATCTTGATAAACGGCGAAAATCCCTCCGTGAAAAGCTTAAAAGTCGCAAATGAGTCTGGATTTGTTTCTACTCCCGCGGGCCGAAGCCGATTTGGATTCCATTTGTGTTTTTCTCGCAAAGCAAAGTGCCGAAAAAGCTTTTCGATTCGATAAAGCGGCTTTCGCCTCCTTTGATCGCATATGCAGCATGCCGATGATCGGACGAGAACGTAAATTTGAAAACCCGAAACTTTCCGGCCTTAGATCGTGGTTCGTAATGAAGAATATCTAATTTTTTACCGTCCATTCGAGACCTATGTTGAGATCGTGAGGGTCCTGCATTCAGAGCGGAATGTCGATGCGATCATGCGTGAGGAAGTAATTAACTGAGTTACTAAACTCTCACTTCCCAATATCCCGCCGGTATTGCATTCCTTCCCACGAAATCTTCTCGACCGCCGAGTAAGCGGTGTCCAGCGATTCTCCGAGCGAGTCTGCAACCGCAGTTACTCCGAGGACTCGGCCGCCGGCGGTTATGAATTGGTGGTGTGACGATGGTGAGCCGTCGCCGGCCGAGGCGGCCTGGCCTTCGGCGGCGAGTGCGGTTCCGGCGTGGAATATCGTTACTCCGGGGATAATGGCGGCTTTGTGAAGGCCGGAGATTACGTCACCTTTTCGCGGAGTTTGCGGATAGCCTTCGGCGGCCAGAACGATCGTGGCGGAATTTCCCGGACGCCATTCGATGTCGATTTCATCAAGACGCGACGCGAGCATCACTTCACAAATTTCGACCATATCCGTTTCCAAACGTACAAGGATCGACTGCGTTTCAGGGTCGCCGAAGCGAACATTGTATTCCAGGACCTGCGGCCCGTTCTCTGTGATCATCAGTCCCAGGAACAATATTCCGCGAAACCTAAATTCTTCTTCAATGCATCCGCGAAGAGTAGGTTTGATAACTTTGTCGATGATTTTTTCCAATTGTTCGGGACTCAACAACAAATCGTCGGTGATCGTCCCCATTCCGCCGGTGTTTGGGCCGCTGTCGCCCTCGCCGATGCGTTTGTGGTCGCGAGTCGGCGGCATGAGGGCAAAATCCTCACCGTCGGCAAACATCAGTAGCGAGACTTCCCGTCCGAAGAGGCATTCTTCTAAAACTATTTTCTCGACGGCAGCGGTTCCGACTGTTGTTTCAAGTCCGTTGATCGCCGCGACAGCTTCGGCCCGGTCTGCTGCTACGACCACACCTTTGCCGGCTGCCAGCCCGTCGGCCTTTACGACTACCGGCGAATCGGCCTCGCCGAACGCTCCGGAGTCGAGAATCGCAACGGCATCTGCAGTCGATCCGGCAATGGCGAACTCCGCGGTCGGCACGTCGTGCCTTTTCATAAAGTCTTTCGCGAAAGACTTGCTGGCCTCCAATTGCGAAGCTTTTTTCGAGGCACCGATGATTTGCAGTCCTTTTGCTTCAAAAGCATCGACGATTCCGGCCGCCAGCGGTGTCTCGCCTCCGACAAACGTCAGATCAACCGCGTGGACGGTCGCAAACTCCGCAAGACCGGCGATTTCCTCCGCCTGCAGCGGCACGCACTCCGCTATCTGGGCTATGCCGTCGTTGCCCGGGGCACAAAAAATGTTCGCTACACGCCCGCTTCTTGCAAACGCATGGCATATCGCC
>CADEEU010000029.1:0-10325 GCA_902826385.1 uncultured Acidobacteriota bacterium
TGCCCTGCAAGAGGTAGCCGAAATCGATAAGGTCGATACGTCAGGTTTCACGACACAGGAAAAATTGGATCTGCTGTACAAGCACGGAATCATTGCCTTTCCACCAAAAGGAAACGTGCCTCGCCAGAAACGGTACCTTAAAGACGAAGATGGGGTTTCGATTCAGGATATCATCACGGACATACTTCCGATTTCCTCCCAAGCCCAAGAACGCCTCGGCTATCCTACCCAAAAACCCGTCGCCCTTCTCGAACGAATCATCTCAGCATCATCGAACGAAGGAGACGTTGTGCTCGATCCGTTCTGCGGCTGCGGGACGACCATCGCGGCGGCCCAGAAGCTAAACCGGCAGTGGATCGGCATCGACATCACGCACCTGTCCATCGCCCTGCAAAAATACCGCCTGAAGGACGCGTTCGAGCTTGAGCCTGTTGGAACAAAACGGGTTTCAGCGGCTTCGCCGCCCTATTTGCGGAAAAGCTCTGCTTTTCCGGAAGCTGCTCCCAATGACGGAAGCGGCTCCGCCGCCGGCGGCAAAGCCGCAAATACCGATGAGGAGGACGCAACGGTGAAGCACAGCTTCACCGCAAATAGACGGGCAGAGCCCGAAGGCGAAGAGGCACTCACTACCTCAGGCGGTCCTGACAAGATATCCGCCACTTACCGAATCATCGGCGAGCCCGAAGACTTCGACAGCGCCCGACAGCTTGCTTCCGAAGACCGCTACCAATTCCAGTGGTGGGCGCTGTCGCTGATCAAGGCCCGCCCGCTTGGCGGCAACACATCCGACAAAACCGGCAAAAAAGGGGCCGACAAGGGCGTTGACGGTACGATCACCTTCATCGACGACAATACCAACAAGGCAAAACGCGTCATCGTCTCGGTTAAAAGCGGCCACGTAAACGTCGCCCACATCCGCGACCTAGGCCACGTCATCGACCGCGAAAAAGCCGCTATCGGCGTTTACCTGACGCTTGAACCGCCGACCAAACCAATGCTCACCGAAGCCGTAGAAAAAGGCTTCTATCACTCTCCCGGCTGGAACCGCGACTATCCGCGAATCCAAATCGTAACGGTCGAAGACCTCCTGAACGGCAAACAGATCGAAATGCCGCCGTCGTCGGTTACATTTAAGCAGGCTGAAAAGATAGGCCGCGATGACGCCCAAATAAGATTTGGATTCGAGTAAGGTTTGCCAAGAATGCTTCGTTTTGGCCTTACCAATGGATCACTGCCGAGATCGCAAGAGACAGTCGTGATTCTCGACCTGAAAGTCACAGGGTTAAGCAAGATTCGATTGTGTGTGGCGAAACCATTCCGCCGACTTCGGACGACTCGGCCAAAAAAAAGTTACTTCGCGAATTTTCAAAAGTTGCACTTATTATCTGAATTCAAGCTCTAAATCGTTTCATACACAAAATGCTTGACGATCTATGCAACACATGTCATCATTTTACCGGAAGGTTTCTGATCTTTGAAAGGCTGAATTTGTCGGATGTTCTGAGCGTGCTCGGTGATTGCGTCAGCGGTGGTTTCAGGTGGCTAAATCGGGACGCATTGGCAGAAATCTGCAAAAAGGCCGATTTTTGTTCCAGCTTGTTCCGCTTGTTCCGCCGCACGCGGAACGGAACAAACATCGCGAAAAACGCCGATTCTTGCGTCACCTTGGCCGGTTACTTCGGCTCGGGCGGCAGAGCAAGAATAGGCTGCGTCGGCGACAGTGTCAAAAATAGGTCGCACAGGCGTAACTTGTTACACTGCATCATTTAAGGCCAAAATCGTCTCAGGTTGTAATGTTCTCGCGTGCGTGAGACGAAATCGGGCTTAAATGTTGTAAATGGGCTACTTAAGCCGTCTCATTTTTGGCGGAAAAATGAGACGGTCGATCCGAACTTTTATGGTCGTTCGACAATAAAAGCGTCTCAATCGTACCTTCCCAGTGACGGCTCTAAAAAAGCGTGACGTCGAGGTCGGAAATATGCTAGTTTTGAAATGTTGAACTGTGTTGTTCACTCTCTGTATGAATCAGGTTACAGACAGGCCGGCGGTACCGGTTTCGGAAGTTTCGATTGAATCGGTGCTGCTTGACGCGGACCTTTTCGTTAAATACAGCTCGCCGGACAAGGCTCATGGGTTGCTGCGCGACGCCATCGAGCGTAGTCCGCGGTCGATCCCGCTTCGTGAAAAGATGCGGGATATCTGTATTAAACAGAAGAATTTGACCGAGGCCGCAAAGCAATGCCTGGCGCTGGTCAGCCTGTACATCGCCCGCGAAGACTTCGACCTGGCATACGACCGGCTGCAGGAAGCCAAGCTGCTCGATCCGCGCATTTCGGTCGCTCCGGGGCTTGAGGCTATCCGCCGTGCACGCCGTCCGGAATTTGCCGCCAACCGCGATAAATCGCCGCAAAAAGTGCGCACCGATGTTACCTTCGCCGGAAATCTGGCGTACGTCAGCATTTTCGACGCGGTACAGGTTATCGAGGGCGGAAAAATGACCGGCTTGCTGGGCATAAAGTCGGACATGCACCTCGGGAACGTTTCGTTCAACGAGGGTAAAATCGTCGACGCTCAGTGCAACGGGCTGAACGGTGTCGCCGCGTTTCGCGAGATCATCGAGATCAGCAGCGGCACGTTCGAGTTTTCAACCTCGGACCACGAATTCCCTGTCGTGATAACGGTCACCAGCAACACCAATTTCCTGCTCGACGTGCTGACCGAACTCGACAACGAACGGGCCGAGAAACAGGGCCTGCGGGATGTCAGCAGCGAGTTGATGTAAAAATGAAGGTTGACTAAAATCTGCGATTACCCCAAAATATAGTGTCCCGACCACAGCGCGGCACTATAGAATGTTTAAGCTTCAGCGCCTTGAAATAACAGGCTTCAAATCCTTCGCAGACTATACCGAGATAGTTTTTACCGGAAACGGCATCACAGCCGTCGTCGGTCCGAACGGCTGCGGCAAGTCTAACGTGTCCGACTGCATCTCATGGGTGCTCGGCGAACAGCGGGCCAAATCCCTGCGCGGCGGCGAGATGAAAGACGTGATCTTTCAGGGCTCGCGTAACCGAAAACCGGGCGGAATGGCCGAGGTCGTCCTGCACATGGTCCGCGATGAAGATGCGGTCGATGCGGACGAAGAAGAGCTGTTCGACATCGATGAGGCGCTTAGCGAAATCGATGAAAAAGCGGTGGATGTCGATGCACTTGAAGCCGAAGACATTGTGGCGGAAGAAGCCGTTGTCGCGGTTGTTGAAACCAACGGCCACACAAACGGATTTCACGATAACCTCGAAACAGCCGTCGAGGTTGAGGTCCTAAAAGCCGCGCAGGTCGGATCAGTTCAAACGGTCGAGAAAACCGTCAAAACGAAACGCCACTGGCGTCCGCGGTCGATTGCACTAGATTTCGCAGCCGGCGAGGCCGTCTCGGTAACGCGTCGGCTTTATCTGTCCGGCGAAAGCGAGTACCAGTTGAACGGCCGCACTTGCCGGCTTCGCGACATTCAGGACCTGTTTGCCGGGACGGGACTCTCCGGTGCCCACTACGCGATTGTCGAGCAGGGCCGAATCGGGCAGATACTCTCGGCCAAACCGTCGGACCGCCGTAACCTGATCGAAGAGGCTGCCGGAATCTCTAAATTCCGCACCCGCCAGCGTGCCGCCGAAACCAGGCTCGAGGCTGCGAAATCCAATCTCTCGCGCATTTCGGACATCGTTTCCGAGATCGACAAACAGGCTAATTCGCTCCGCCGGCAGGCCGGAAAAACTCGAAGATTCCTGGCGCTGCAGGAAGAATTTCGCGTCCGTCTTCGCGAGCTCTTCGCCGCCGAAGGCCGTCATTACTCCGGGCTGATCGACACGCTGAAGCTTGAACTCAACGAAGCTGTCGAAGCCGAAAAATTAACGGCCCAAAACGTAAAAGACAGCGAAGCCGGATTCCGCGAAACCACGGAAAAGGCTCGTGCGGCTGAAGAGTCGTTGGCAGCCGTTCGCCGCGAGCACGCGGAGAGAGCTCTTGAACGTGACCGTGCCGAGCGTGAGCATCGCTACCAGTCTGAACAGGTTGTTGCGTTCAACAACCGTCTTGAAACGCTTCGCGGCGAGAACGAGGCGGTCGAGGAAAGAATCAAGCTGGCCGACTCCGAAATGGAACGCCTGCGAGGCGACGAAGAACGCGAGAATGCCGAGGCCGATGCATCGAGGCTCCTGCTTGTAGAAGCCGAAAAACAATGGACGGCCAAGCTCGACGTTGTTCGCTCGATTGAAGAAAAGCTGGAAGGCGTCAGGCGAACTCTTATCCAACATTCGGCCGCGGTTGAAAGATTCGATGAGATCCGCCGCCAGCTAACATTAAATGCCGAGCGGCTTGAAGAACGTTCAAAAGGGCTGGTAAATGAAAGCGGCCGCGCAGAACAATCGATCAAAGACCACAAGGACGAAGCCGTCCGGATGAGTTCGGAGATCACGGCGGAACGCGAAAAACTGGACAGGTTAAACTCCGAAAAAACCGATGTCCTGGCCGCATCTGCTTCGGCTCGAGAAACCCTGCGTTCCTCCGAAGAAGAGTTTAGAGCTCTGCAGCAGGAGTTGTCGCGAAACCAGCACCGGCTTGAAACCCTGCGGGAACTCGAGGAAACAAAAGCCGTATATTTACCACAGGTTCAACGGCTGTTTGCCGAACAGGAAAAGGCAGACGTTAAACCTCTCGGCGTGCTTGCGGATTTTCTTTCGGTCGATGAAATATCGGAACAAGCGGTCGAGGTTTTGTTTGGAAGCTTCTTGCAGACCGTTCTGGTGAACACTGCTGCGGATGCGGCCAAAATCGGCGAATGGGTCAATGCAAACGGAACCGGCCGTGTTTCGACGCTGATCGTCGGCGACGCCAAACTAGAGTCGCTCTCCGAATCATTCAATCCGGGTGAAGATGTCGCATCGCGGCTCGGAGCCTCAGACGATCTGACGACAATTCTCCGCACCGTCTTTCCGCGTGAGACTTCGGCTAAATTTGTTGATGATCTAGCCGCGGCTGAACCCGGCGGCATTTACGTCGATCGGGATGGAAACATGACGATTGGTGGCGTGCTTTTTTCGGGCGGCTCAATTGTTTCTGATGAAAAGAACGCGTCGCTCCTGGCGTTCAAACGAGAGCTTTCCGGTTTAGGAAAAGCTGTGTCGAAACTTGGCAGCGAAATGATCACCGCCGAGCAAATGGTCGAAACCGACCGGATCGCGCTAGCCGAGCAGGAAGAAAAAACTGTCGATCTGCAATCGTTGATTATCAAAGTCGAGCGCGGCCTGGTTGCTCTTGAGCTTCAGGAAAAAGCGAATCTGCACGAAATCGAAAGGGCCGAACGGCATCTTTCGGTCGTTCTGGCCGAAACGGAGCAGCTCAATCAGGAATCCGAAACGCTGAAACAAAAAATTTCCGAAGCGGACCTTGGCGGACAAAACGCAGAAGCTTTGCGCCTTTCGATTTCGGACGAGCTTGGGCTTATTTCAAACGACCTTGCAGAAGCACGCCGCGAGGCCGACACCGAATCGGAAACCGTAAACGAAAAACGAACGGTCGCGGCCACATCCGGAGAACGAAAGCGTTCTGTACAGTTCGCTCTAAAGCGTCTTGAAAGTGAGCGCAACGAACTTGAATCGCGTCTAGCGATTCAGAATCTGGAAATTCAGGAAACTGAAGAAAAAATTCGGCGGATGCGAACGTCGATCGCCGAGATTGCGGACAGGGTTGCGTCATCGCAGAAAGAGATTGAGCAAGAACAAACCGAATTGGCCGAAGCGTCGACCGCGCTGGAAACAGCAAGAGAGATTTCCGACAAGGCCAGCGAGGAACTGGCCGAGCTTAACCGCCGGGCAGCCGAAGCCATGAACGCGCGCGGCGGCATCGAAGTTCGCCAAACTGAAGTCGTAACCGAGCTCCGCAATCTGAATGAAAAATGTCAGCAAGAGCTAAATACTCCCCTGGCGGATCTGGTCGATGACGAAGTCGCGGACGCCGATTTTGATCTGGAATACGCAAAGGCAAATGTCGAGGACCAGCGTACTCGGCTCGACGGTTTCGGTGCGATAAACATGCTGGCGGTCGAAGAGTTGGCTGAAGCGGAGGAAAGGCTCGAGTTCCTTACGTCACAGCGGCAGGACATTATCGACAGTATTGCGGCGACGGAAGAGGCACTTCGCGAAATAAAAATCCGTTCCCGCGAACGGTTCAAAGCCGCGTTCGAAGCGGTAAACGCCAATTTTTCGCAATTCTTCCAGGAGCTTTTCGGCGGCGGCCGCGGCGAAATGACGCTGCTCGAATCCGAAGATATTTTGGAAGCAGGCATAGAGATCGTAGCCCAGCCGCCGGGCAAGCGGCTGCAAAACATATTGCTGCTTTCGGGCGGCGAGAAGGCGATGACTGCAATTTCACTGGTACTTGCGATTTTCAAATATCGTCCATCACCGTTCTGCCTCCTCGATGAGGTCGACGCTCCGCTTGACGACGCAAACGTAGGCCGGTTTGTTACGAAGATCGCGGAAATGTCTGAGAAGACACAGTTTATCGTCATCACTCACAATAAGCGGACGATGGAAGCCGCCCGCGCGCTTTACGGCGTAACGATGCAGGAAGCGGGTGTCTCAAAGATCGTCTCCGTTAAATTCGAATAATCTTCTATTTCGACCGGTCTGCAAACTTTCTTACGGCTTTGCACATCAAACAGATCTGTATCATTCTGTATGTTTGCGGCTTAAGCACCGCTTGAAAGGTTGAATGAGAAGATTATTTATCAAAGCCGCGGTACTTTTTGCACTTTCCGTATTCGTATCCGCGCACGCGCAGGCCCAAACCCGAAAACGTAAGCCCGAACCCAAAAAATCCCAGACTTCGGCATCAATTCCGGACGCTAAACCCGATGCCCAGGCAACGCCCGCTCCGCCAAAACGAAACGAACGGCCGGATGCGGCCGCTGTTTTGCAAAACAATAACGCGCCTACCGTTCCGCCTCAGGCCGTGCGTCAAACTCCTGCTTACCGCTATGAGTTTTCGCAGCCGGATTTTGTAGTCTCCGTTATCAGGATCGAACACGACGAACAGGGCAGCGGCAAGATCGAATTCAGAAAAAAAGGCAGCGACGAAACGATAACCGACCCTGTGACCGTGTCGGCTAAGGCACTGGCGCGGATAAACGAAGCTCTGGATACGTTGAACTTCGTAGATTCGACCGAAAATTATCAGTACGAGAAGGATTTTTCCCACCTCGGCGTTATCAAATTTGCATTGAGAAAAAACGGCCGTTCGCGTGAGGTGACGTTCAACTGGAGTGATAACAAAGACGCCAAAATTCTAATGAACGAATACCGAAAGCTCAGCAACCAGTACATCTGGGTTTTCGATATTTCGCTTTCGCGTGAGAACCAGCCGCTGGAGTCGCCAAGGCTTTTCGACACTCTGGAATCGATGATCAAACGCAACGAGATCTCGGACCCGTATCAAATGGAGCCGCTTCTACGCGATCTATCGAACGACGAGCGAATACCGCTTATCGCCCGCAACCACGCTTCTAAATTGATCAAGCAATTCGAAAAAGAAAGGGCAAAAGAAGAGAAAAAGAAAGAGGCCGCGAACTAGATCATTTCGGTGTTATTGTCCCGTCGTCGGATATCTTCGGCGCTGCGGCTGCAAAATCCATTTCTGACAGACTCCTGACTTTTCTTATCGCCGTTCCTGATGGATCGAGGACAGGTATTCCGCGCCCTTCCTGCTTTCCCGAGTGAAGCTTGCCGCCGACAAATTTCCCATCCGCCGCAAGCTTTGCCTCCAGGATAACCGTCAATGCCGTTTCGGCCTCGAGACGAAACCAACCATAGGTCGCAAAATTTCCAAGGCTGTATGCGATCAGCCGATCTTTGTAAACCTCCATTCCTCGCAGAACGTGAGGACCGTGTCCGAGAACAAGATCGGCCCCGGCATCTATCACTGCCCGGGCGAACAAAGGCAGGTTGCCGCGTTTTTCGCCCGCGTAGAGCTCGGTCGTACGAGGAACGCGTTGAGCGTCAGTCCCCTCGGCCCCGCCGTGAAACGAAACTACAACGATGTCGGCCTTTTTTGCCGCCTGAGAAACTAAAGTCCGGGCCGCGGTAAGGTCGTTTACATTTGGGACGATGTTGTTGTGCGCAAAACCGATAAACGCAATCTTCTTTCCGCCTGATTCAAGATAAGTGACCGCAAACTGTCCACGATCGCTGCCCGCGTGTTTTATGCCCAGCGAATCGAGCGTTCGCCGCGTGCTGGTCCGGCCCGTGTCACCGAAATCGCCGGCGTGATTGTTTGCCAGGCTCATCACATCAAAGCCCGCATCTTTTAAGTATTTGGCATACCGCGTCGGCATTCTGAACGCGAAGCACCTAACCGGCTGTCCAGGTTTCGGTGTTCCGCATTTTTCCGAAACGCCGCTATCGACAATCGGCCCTTCCATATTGCCAAAAGCGATATCGGCGGCGGACAGTACGGGCGTAACTTCTTTCAACAGATCTACGCCGTCGTTCGGCGGCATCCGCGTGTCGTTAGGGAACGGCGATCCGAGCATAACGTCGCCAACGGCAGCTATGATAATCGGTGCATTCGATTTTGGTGTTGCCGAAGCCTGCGGCAATGTCTCGGCCACTGTACGCTGCGGTGACACGCCCTGACCTGTACAGGCCGCAGAGAAGCCGCTTGCCAGCAACAAGCCTAGGGCCGCGAATTTCGAACTGTTCCGGTTAACCATCGCTTACAAATTCAACCAAACTTTAGATGCCAACTTTCCTCGTTCCGCAAAGTATTTCTTAATAAGTGTTTAGGTTCTAACAAGCACTTACCATCCCTTCTCACCTATCCGAAGTTCCACCCTTAGGCACCAGCCGGAGCAATCTTTTCTGACACCTCAGGCTCACTGGCGGCTGATATTTCACCGGTATCGACTATCATTGCGCCGTCAACTATCTGTTTTTGCTCAAGTTCGTGGATGGCGTATGAGCCGGTCGCCGGCGAGGCGGACGGTGTGCGGCCGACGTAACGCAGCTCGACGTTCTCAGGCTTAATATTTCGCAACCGACCTTCGACGAACGTCCAGCCGCCCATATTTTGCGGCTCTTCCTGCGTCCAAAAAAGCTGGGTTGCGTTCGGGTAAGATGCAGTAATTTCCTTCAGACGTTCAGCCGGGAACGGATAGAACTGCTCCAGCCTAACAAGCGCGACGCGGCCGTCATTAGATTCTTCGCGAGAGGCTTCGAGGTCGTAAAAAACCTTGCCGCTGCACAGGGCAATGCGTTTGACCGCCGACCTATCTTCGATCTTTGCATCATCGATCACAGGCTGAAATCCACCATCAACAAGTTCGTCTATCGTCGAGCTTGCGGCCGGCAAACGCAGAAGACTTTTCGGCGTCATCACGACCAGCGGGCGGACGATGTCCTGTTTGACCTGTCGTCTGAGCAAATGGAAATACTGGGCCGGTGTCGTCGGATAACAGACCTGTAAATTATTTTCCGCACAAAGCTGTAAAAAGCGTTCAAGCCGTGACGACGAATGCTCCGGCCCCTGGCCTTCGTACCCGTGCGGGAGCAGCATTACCAGCCTGCATTTCTGCTGCCATTTATCTTCCGAAGCGGCAATGTATTGATCAATGATTACCTGTGCGCCGTTGGCAAAATCGCCAAACTGGGCTTCCCACATTACAAGATCGTTGGGACAAACTACCGAGTAACCGTACTCAAATCCGAGCACGCCCGACTCAGAAAGCGAACTGTCGTACACATAAAATCTCGCCTTCGCATTCTTATCGTTTCGCAGTTCGGTCAGCGGCGACCATCGTTCGCCGCTTCGCGTGTCGTACATCGACGCATGCCGCTGTGAGAATGTGCCTCGGCCCGAATCCTGTCCGCTCAATCGTATGGCCGTGCCTTCCAAAACCAGCGACCCGACGGCCATTGCCTCGGCAAACCCCCAGTCCATCGGAACTTCGCCGGCACCCATCTTGGCACGGCGGGCCAATTGGCCGACCATCTTCGGATTGATCTGAAAGCCGTCCGGAACAAGTGAAATCTTTTCCGCGGCGATTTTCAACAATACAGCTTCCGCACCCGTTTTCAGCACGTTCGAGCCGTCTTCATCTATGACCGGCGGCTCAAGGGAGGTCTTCTTCGGCTTCACCTCGGACGCAAGTTGTTTAGCCCGGCTCAAAATGCCTTCGTATTTTTCGACGACCTTCCCGGTCATAGTCGACAGGTCTTCCTCGCTGATCACGCCTTCGCGAATTAGATGTTGATCATAAAGGTGCCGCGTGCCGG
>CADEEU010000029.1:10335-17483 GCA_902826385.1 uncultured Acidobacteriota bacterium
TGGGTGTGGCCCAGGCGGCGGAACCCGACGAGGTCGAGCACTGCATCCTTGTCGAACTGCGTGCGGTAATCGAGCGCTATTTGCATAACGCGGAAGGCCGTTTCCGGATCGTCGCCGTTGATGTGAAAGATCGGCGTCTGCGTGATCTGGGCCGCGTCCGTCGAATAGATCGAGCTGCGGGCCGATTCGACGCCGGTGGTAAAGCCGATTTGATTGTTGATGACAATATGAATCGTCCCGCCGGTGCGATAGCCCGGCAGGTTGGCGAGCTGCAGCGTCTCCATCACGATGCCTTGCCCGGCGAACGCCGCGTCGCCGTGCAGCAGTACGGGCATGACAAGATCGGTCACCTGTTCGCGAGTCATTTGCTCGCCGTTTCGCAGGTCATCCTGCTTGCCGCGAGCCATGCCTTCGACGACAGGATTTACGAATTCCAAATGGCTGGGGTTACACGACAATTCGATTCGGATGTCCTTGCCCGCCTTTGTGGTTCGGTTGCCTACGGCTCCCTGATGATATTTAACGTCACCTTCGTCTGCCGGAAACGCCGGATGCGTCGTGCCCTCGAAAACCGAAAAAATGCGCTCAGCCATGTCGCCTGTTTCCGCGTTGCCGACGATGTTCGTCAACACGTTCAAACGGCCGCGATGGGCCATGCCCATATAGATTTCGTCGACTCCGCGGGCGGCGGCACCCTCGACCAACTGATCGAGCATCGGAATAACCGTCTCGCACCCTTCGAGCGAAAAGCGCTTTTGACCGAGGTATTTTTTATGCAGAAACTGCTCGAATTGCTCAGCCTCGATCAGCTTTTGCAGCAATGCCTTCTTCGTCTCGACCGGCAGCGGTTCGGTATCGACAAACTGCTGCCGCACTTGACTGCGGATCCATTCCTTCTCGGTCTTGCTTTGAATATGCCGATATTCGATACCGACCTTGCCGCAATAGGCTTTGCGCAAAATGTCGAGAATCCGCCGCAGCGTCGCAGTCTTTTCGCCATGCAAACCGCCGGTTATAAATTCGCGGTCGAGGTCCCAAATGGTCAGGCCGAAATTTTCCAGATCGAGCTCCGACGCGTGATGCGAAGTCATGTTCAGCGGGTCGATGTCCGCCAGCAGATGGCCGCGGATACGATAGGCGTTTATCAACTGCAGCACGTTCGCCTGCTTTTCCGCCTGTTCGGCAAACCGGTCGCCGCCGAACAGCGACGGATTGAAATCGACCGCCCAACGCAGCGGGTGAAAATTGATCGACAGATCGGCAAAAATTTGATCGTAAAAACCATGTTCGCCGATCAGGAATTGATGCATTTTCGCGAGGAACAACCCGCTTTCAGCACCCTGAATCACGCGGTGATCGTACGTGCTGGTCAGCGTGATAATTTTGCTGATGCCGAGCATCGACAGGGAAGCCGGAGTCATCGCCTGGTATTCGGCCGGATATTCGATAGCCCCGGTCGCGATGATCGCGCTTTGTCCCGACATCAGCCGCGGGTTTGAGGCGACGGTGCCGAGCGTGCCCGGATTAGTAAGCGAAATCGTTGTGCCCTGAAAATCGGCTATTTCCAATTTGCCGTCTCGGGCCTTTGCGACCTGTTCGTTGTAGGCGGCGAAAAACTCGGCGAAGTTCATCTTTTCGCAGCCTTTAATATTCGGCACGAGCAGATTGCGCGAACCGTCTTTCTTTTCGATATCGATCGCAATGCCGAGGTTGATGCCTTCGTTCTCGATCCGCGACGGCGCGCCTTTCACCAACGCGTAGCCCTGATTCATATGAGCGTACGCTTTCGCCGCCTGCACGATCGCCCAGCCGATGATATGCGTAAACGAAACCTTCCCGCGTCCCGCTGCCTTCAAGTGCGAATTGATGATCGTGCGGTTCTCTTCCAAAAGCTTAACCGGCACCGTCCGCAGCGAGGTCGCGGTCGGCACGGTCAGGCTTTGCTCCATGTTCTCGACGATCTTTTTCGACGCGCCGACGAGCGGTTTGGCTTCGGTATCCGCCGAGATCGGCATTTCGGCTTTGACCGCCGGTTTGGTCTCGGGTTGAGGTGCGGGTTGGCTAGCGGGCACACT
The DNA here is from genome assembly GCA_902826385.1 of uncultured Acidobacteriota bacterium. Taxonomy (GTDB): domain Bacteria; phylum Acidobacteriota; class Blastocatellia; order Pyrinomonadales; family Pyrinomonadaceae; genus OLB17. Next base: position 12,411 of record CADEEU010000029.1, read on the forward strand.
CGCTACGGGTCGTGTTTCTGCCTTTCCGCCATTTAGTAGGACTGAAAAGTATTCCTGCCATGAATCATCGACCGATTTCGGATCGGCCTGATAGCGGGCAAGAAGGCCTTCGACGTAGCTTGCATTGGCGCCGAAACTCTCTGAAATTGTTGCCGAAATATTAGTAGATTGTTCGCTCACGGTGATCTTTGACCTCGTTTACTGCATTGGGTGCAAACCAATATTTTACAGCATGCGAAGGTAAAAGATAAGCGACTACTTTTCGCGGAGAGGATTCTTGATGGTGAGGCTGAAGTCGATGGGAACGACGCGTTTGTGATAGAGCCGTAGCGTCGGAACTTGCCGAACACGAAGACGCGGCCCGTGACGGTCCATTCGTCGCGAGCGTCAGTCATTTCTTGCCACGCTGCTTTTACTACGCCGGAAGCAGGGACGAAGATCTTTACAGGCTTCGGCACGCGAGCCTTCTCACCTTTTCGAAACTCAAAGCCGTGGGTGTATTCCTCGGGTTCGACTTTGATGCCGTTCACATTCAGGTCGTGAAAGGTGACCATCTCGACCTTTCCGCTCTGCTTGGCGGCCGTGAACTCGGCGGGAAGTTCGAACGTGATGCCGGTCAGCGAGACATCGACGAGATCTGGATCTCCGATATGAATGGCGGCATCGGCGTCGGTCGATTGTGTGTTGATCGAAACCTTGTCTTTATAAACCTTGTATCCGCGGATCTTGTCTGGGAAATCTTGAGAGAAAACCGCTAAACGTGAAAAAAGTAAGAGGAGAACTAAGCCAAACTTGTTCGATCGGTAGGTTTGAGATTTCCGCGTCTGCAGGCCAGAATTTTTAGACCACAGAACAAGAGGAGCAGGAATGAAAAAACTGAACAATCTCACAGTCGCGCGTCATTACGATGCCGTCGATTTGCCGTCGGCCTTCGGTTCATCGTCCTTGCCGGCTTTCTCAAGGTCTAGCTTGATCGCGTCGAGGATGCCGTTGATGAACTGCGTGGCTTCGAAGGTCGAGAACCGCCGGGCGATCTCGAGCGCTTCGTTAATGACAACCGTTCGCGGCGTATCTTCGTAGAGAAATTCGTAGACGGCGAGGCGAAGGATGTTGCGGTCGACGATGGCCATTCGCTCGATGCGCCAATGTTCGGCTCGGGAGCGGATGCGGTCGTCCACGGTGTCGAGATTCTTCAATGCACCGCGAACGAGGTTGCTGGAAAAATCGCGAGTACGTTCGTCGAATGACTGGTCGCCGAGTTCGGCCCAGTAGGCGGTGGTCAAATCATCCGCCTGAGTCTTATCGACGTCGGCGGCGAATAACATCTGCAGAGCGCTCTCACGCGCCTTGCGGCGTGTGCCTGAGGCCTTTTCTTCCTTTTCAAACGACATGCGGAAAAGCTTTGCCCCTACCCTTGTTCTCTGTCGAGGCCATCTCGCGATAGAGATTCGCGACCTCAACCGCAGCCATCGCGGCTTCGTAACCCTTGTTGCCCGCCTTTAACCCGGAGCGGTTGATAGCCTGTTCGACAGTGTTAGTCGTGACAACGCCGAACATGACCGGCACGCCGGTCTCGAGGGATACATTCGACACGCCCTTAGCCGCTTCGCCGGCTACGTAATCGAAATGCGGAGTCTCACCGCGGATCACAACGCCGATCGCGATCACGGCGTCGAACTTGCCCGACTCGGCCGCCTTCTGTGCCGCAAGCGGAAGCTCGAACGCGCCGGGAACCATGAAGACCTCTACATCGTTATCCGCGGCACCCGCTGACGCCAGCGCGTCGATCGCTCCATCAATGAGCTTAGATGTCAAAAAATCGTTCCAGCGGCTTGCCACGATCGCAAAGCGAAACCCTTCGGCGTTCGTTTTTCCTCTATGAATAACTGGCTGCAAAATCGTTACCTCGGCCCCGCACAACAAACCCGGGGCAAATATGAGTATATGTAACCAGCTTTCTAAAAGACAAGACCGAAGGAACATTGCATAATGTTCGAGACGGATGTCTGCACAGATAATCGAAACCGAAGAGACGTTGATCATCGAGACGCCTGAACGCGTTCCGCTGGCGTTCGCACTCGCGTCGATCGGCAACCGATTCCTTGCAGTCGCGATCGACCACACGATTCAATATCTATCGATCGCGGTCGTAGCGTTCATCTTTTTGTTCGCGGCGGGCTTGTTCAGTGGTGATGGAGAATCGATCGTCGACAGTCTCGGAATCGACACGCCGAACTGGATCTACGCCGTACTTATCATCGTTTTGTTCGCGCTTTTTTCGGGCTATTTCGCGTTTTTCGAATGGTGGTGGGATGGGCAAACGCCGGGCAAGAGGCTGATGAAGCTACGCGTGATCCGCGAAGACGGCCGGCCGATCACGCTGTGGGAGGCGATCGCCCGCAACTTATTGCGGATCTTCGATGCGATCCCCGGCTTTGTGATCCCTATCTATTCGATAGGGCTGATCGTCGTCTTTTTGAACAGCCGCGACCAGCGAGTCGGCGATATGTTTGCGGGCACGGTCGTTATCCGCGAGCGCACGGACGAAGCTCCGACATTTGCCGAGACGTTCTCTAACCCGGTCGCGGATGCTGCGTTCAGAAGGGTGCAGCCGCGGACGGCATTCGACGCCGGCATTTCTTCGATCGGTGACAGAGAGATCGAGATCGTCGAAAGTTTTCTCCGCCGCCGCTGGGATTTAACCGATCGCCAGCGGATCTGGATGGCGTGGCGAATCGCCCTGCCGATAATGTTTCGGCTGAAACCGCAGTACGACGCCGCGACATTTACTTACGAAGGTTTCCTCGAAGAATTGCTGCATAAATATCATGCCAAGCAGCGGTTCCTGAACTGAGGTTTAGAGTTCAAGCTTCAGCTTGTTTCTTTGCCAACTTCGGAACAAACTAAAGTTTGAACTCTGAACCATAAATGAAGAACGTACTTATCACCGGCGGGGCCGGGTTTATCGGCTCGAACTTGACCGAGCATCTTCTTGCCGAGGGCGGGTGGTGCGTTTCGATCGTCGATGATCTGAACGACTTTTATTCGCCGGATCTAAAGCGGGCCAACCTTGAGGAAGTCAGACGAAAGGGCTCAGTTCAATTTTTCGAAGCCGATATCCGGAAGCCTGAAAAACTTCAGCCGATCTTCGATGAAAATGAGTTCGACGTGATCGTCCACCTTGCGGCTCGGGCGGGTGTCAGGCCGTCTCTCAAGGAGCCGAAGCTTTATGCCGAGACGAACATCAACGGTACGCTGAACTTGCTCGAGCTGGCGAGAGATTACGAGATAAAACAGTTCGTATTCGGTTCGTCGTCGAGCGTTTATGGCGAGAATGAGAAGCTTCCGTTTGCTGAAGACGATCCGATATTTCACCCGATCTCGCCGTATGCCGCGACGAAAGCCGCGGGCGAGATGATTTGCCACACGTATTCACACCTCTTTAATATCCGAACCGTTTGCCTGAGATTCTTCACCGTCTACGGAGCACGTCAGCGGCCCGATCTTGCAATTCACAAATTCTCGAAACTGATCTGGGAAGGCTCACCAATACAGATGTTCGGTGATGGCTCAACGCGACGCGATTACACGTATATCGACGACATCATCTCCGGCGTGAGAGCGGCGATGGACTACGACGCGTCGATGCACGAGGTTTTCAATCTCGGCGAGTCGGAGACGACGGAACTGTCCCGACTGATCGAACTGCTTGAGGATTCGCTCGGGAAGAAGGCGGTGATCGATTGCCAGCCGATGCAGCCCGGCGACGTTCCGATCACGTACGCAGACATATCGAAGGCCCGCGAGCTGCTCGGCTACGACCCGCAGACCAAGATCGAACAAGGCATTCCGAAGTTTGTTGAGTGGTTTAAGGGAAAGCAAGAGTGACGCCTTTAGGAGTTCGGACATTAACGGTTAAAGCCGTCACTCTTACTTTTAGCTCCAGCCGAAGACGCGTTTCATCATAGGCAGCAGGGGGTGGCCGGCGACTACGGTGCGGAAAAATTCCTCGTGTTCGAGCTCGACGCGGGCCATGTCGAGCAGATCTCTCACGCATTCGTCCATGCCGAGTTCGGCAGCAAACTTTGCCGCGTCTTCATATTCGACGGAGTTCTGACTCTCAAGCCGTCCGGCGAAATACATCGGCATGAACCAGCCGGACACGTGGCACGTCACACCGAGCGTTCGGCCGATCGTCCAGAAGACTTTTTCTCGTGTCTTTCGCGGCCCGGATCCGAGTTTCTCAAGCCATTCGCCAACACGCCTTCGGTGATCCCATTCCTCTTCCTCTATTTCACGTATGCGCGTTTTCTCCGGCGAATCTTTGAGCGATTTCCAGTGTCCGCGATACGCATACGCCGCCGCCACTTCGCCGGAATATGCGTGTTGGAGAATGAGGATGAGACTGTCGCGAGCCGAAGGCATACTAATGCAATTGTATATGACGTGTCAGGAAGTTGACGCAAGGTCTTGTTATCATCTCTGGATTCTCTCTTGACATCCCTTACAATTAGAATTATTCTAATCCGCAAATCTTACCGGGAGTTAAAAAAATGAAAGAGACCGGAAGTTTAGGGATCACTAAACAGCGGCAGGCTGTCCTTCAGGTGATCCGGGACGCGGAAGAGCATTTGACGGCAAATCAAGTGTTCGACAAGGCCCGGCATGTTTTGCCGGGAATCTCGTTCGCAACGGTTTACAATTCACTACGATACCTCAAACAGGAAGGGCTGATTGGCGAGGTGCGGTTCGGGACGGACGCGTCGCGATACGACAGGACGCTGACGCGCCACGATCACGCGATCTGCACCGGGTGCGGAAAGCTTATCGATATGGACCTGCCGATCCCTAACGATTTGCTGAAGAAGGGCGAACGGCTTTCAAAATTCAAAGCCGAATCTATTGAAGTTGTGCTACGAGGCCTGTGTCCGCAGTGCGTTTGAGCCGGTAAAGTCGAGAGATCTCGCTTTCTTCTGCGGTTGATCTGTCACCGTAGAAAGGATCTCACACGAAATACACGAAAGAAGAAAAACGGAAAAAAGCACGAAACGAAACCAAGAAAAGGGGAAGACA
>CADEEU010000030.1 GCA_902826385.1 uncultured Acidobacteriota bacterium
GATGAGTTGATGAAGTCGGCGGTCGATATCCTGGGCGAGCTGCGGCGGATGAGCTTGACGGGTGAGATCGGGCCGCCTGTTACCGGCGACGTTTGTGATATGGCGTTTCAGAGCTTTGTGCGGTCGTTCGACGCCAAAGAAGGCGGTTGGGGCGGGGCACCCAAGTTTCCGCAGGCGATGTCGCTGGAATTTTTGCTGCGTTACTGGAAACGGACCGGCGACAGCGGAGCTCTTGAGATGGTCAGAAAGACGGCGGAGAAGATGGCGAAGGGCGGGATTTACGATCAGCTCGGCGGCGGTTTTCATCGGTACGCGGTAGATGCGATTTGGCTGGTGCCGCATTTCGAGAAGATGCTGTACGACAATGCGCAGCTCATTCGCGTTTATCTGCATCTGTATCAGATCTTCAAGTCAGTACCACCCGCGGTAGCGGGTGGGGATTTGCTATCTGTAAATGACAGCTCCGTTAACGCGGAGGGACAGACCCCGGTCGCTACCGCTCCCGGTTCTGACAAGACTGCCGCGGAATTTTTTCGACGCATCGCGGTCGAGACGCTTGAATATGTGAAACGCGAGATGCTGGATGCTTCGGGCGGATTTTATTCTTCGCAGGACGCGGACAGCGCGGGCGAGGAAGGGAAGTTTTTTGTCTGGACGCCGGAGGAGGTTGGGGATGTTTTGGGTGCGGAGGGCGGTCGGGAATTTTGTGCGTTCTATGACGTGACGGCGGAAGGGAATTTTGAGGGGAAGAATATTCTGAACATGAATGACACGAGGGCGGAAAATCCGGTCGCTACCGCTCCCGATTCTGACATGAGAGTAAAGCTTTTTGAGGAGCGGGAGAAACGCATTAAGCCGTTTCGTGATGAGAAGGTGTTGACGGCGTGGAACGGGTTGATGCTGGCTGCGTTTGCGGAGGCGGCGGCGGTTTTGGATTCGGTTGAATATTTGGAGATAGCGAAGAAAAATGCGGATTTTCTACTTGGGAATTTGATCGAAGGATCGAAGACTCCGGTCGCTACCGCTCCTGGTTCCGACATGCGTTTGCTTCGGACCTGGAAAGACGGGCGGGCGAAATTGAATGGGTATATCGAGGATTACGCTAATTTGGCGGACGGGTTGATCGAGCTTTATCAGGTTTCGGGCGAGGTCCGATATTTGACGGCGGCGAAGGAACTGGCCGACGCGATGATCACGGAGTTTTGGGATGAGGAGAACGGCGGGTTCTTTTTTACTTCGAACGATCATGAAGAGTTGATCGTCCGCAATAAGGATTTTTTCGACAACGCGACGCCGTCGGGAAATTCGGTGGCGGCTGACGTTTTGCTCAAGCTTGCCAAGCTGTACGGCGACGAGCGGTATGAACGTTTTGCGACGACCACGCTGCGGCTGGCGGCTCAGCAGGCAAAGCGGTATCCGCAAGGGTTTGGCAGAACGCTGTCGGCGGCGGAGTTTTATCTGTCGCCGGCAAAGGAAGTCGTCATAGTTGGCGAACCGGGTTCGGAGCTCGAGCGCGAGGTTTGGTCGGAGTACCGGCCGTTCAAGGTTGTTGCTGTCGGCGATGGAACGTCGGATGACGACCTGCCGGTCCTGAAAGACCGGTCGATGATCGACGGAAAAACAGCAGTCTATGTTTGCGAGAATTTTGTCTGTCAGCGTCCGGTTACCGAGGCCGGAGCGTTGAGAGATTTGCTGGATTGAGCGGTTTCGCGTTTCACGCTCAGGCAAGCAGGGATGCTTGCCACTCCGGTCAGAAGTTTGCGGCTACAGTCTTCGGTCAAAATGAAAAACGCGGCTCCGAAAGGAAACCGCGTTTTTTCAATCTATCGACGGTGAAGAAACTACGGCTTCTTGTCGTCTTTCATTGCGTTGGCAGCCGTATTCGCAGCAGTGTTAGCTGCGGTGTTGGTAGCCGACTTAACCGCGTTAGCAGCATTTGCCATCGTGTTAGCAGCAGCGTTAGCAGCGTTAGCAGCCGTGTTGGCAGCGTTTGCCATCGTGTTCGCGGCATTTGCCATCGTGTTAGCAGCCGAGTTCATGGTGTTAGCAGCCGTGTTAGCACGGTTAGCGTTCGATGCATTATTAGCCGGAGCGGCGTCGCCGCAGGCCATACCAAGAGCACCAAGGGCCAAGAGGCTTGAAAGTGCAATAATTTTTCTCATGTTAAATTGATCTCCTGTCTTCTTCAAAGAATAAGTTAACTTATTTTGACTAACGACTGTGGTGACACAGCCTTGTCCCATTCCCAATATTTTTGGAACATTGGACAATATAATTAGCGAAACAGGGTTAGTCAACTCAAAAATCGTAAAAAAAATCACTTTTTGAAGAAATTTTCTCCTTTTTTTCGGTTCCGGACGTTTTATTTGCTGGATTAAGGGGGTTTTCTGAAGTTTCGTGCCCTAATAATAATGTGTAGAGAATATTGACGCCGGGCGCGGTTCGGCTGTATCTTTCTATTGGCGGCAGATTCCTGCGGCTTTCTTCGATCAAATAACTCACCCAAGATCGAACTTCGACCATATGAACAGTTTTGAGAATTCCGGCGGCGGTCCGCGTCGTCAGAGCTCTTTTCATGCAGCAAGAATTGCGCCCGTTGCGGCCGGCGTTGCGGCGATAGTCGTAGCGTTTTACGCATCGTCGTCCGGATTCGGGCGTGGGCCGGCCCTTGCTGTCACGGCGGCGGCCGCGTTTGTGTTTATGATGGTCAGCGCGTTTGTCAGGCCGGCAAAAATTGTCGAGCTTGTCACGGCAAGAGAGGCGGCCCCGGCCGAAGAAAGTCAGGAACTTTTCAGCGATATTGAAGACCGCCTGATTGCGCTGGATGAGGCAAACGAAGTTTTTGGCTCGTCGCTGAACGCCACCGACATGTTCAGGCTTGTTGCCAGCCGCGTTAACGAAATATTTCCATTTGCGGCTGCTGTTTTGGCCGTGCCGGACGAGTCGGGCAAGCTTTTGAAATTCGTACACAGCGACGGCGTTAATTCTGAAGCGCTAAAGGACATCGAGATCGATATCAAAGAAGGCCTGGCGGGACGAGCGTTCGCACTTAACAGGATAGTGACAGAGGACGGCATAACGGCCGACGCTAAAGCGCTTGGGTCGGAGCGCGTTTCAGGATATAGGTCGTCCGTCGCAATTCCACTGGCGTACGGTGAAAACCCGTTCGGGGTTTTTCAGATGTTTACCGCACAGCCGATCGCGGAAGGCGAGGACATGCACAAGCTGGTCGAGGCGATCGGTGAACACGTTACGCCGATCTTTCGCAGCTCGCTCGCATTTGAACGAACGCTGTCGAGTGCACTTACCGACCCATTGACAGGTTTGCCGAATGAGCGGGCGTTTTACATGGTACTTGAGAATCAGTTGGCTGAGTCTTTGCGGCACCGGAACGAGCGTCCGCTGACCGTTCTGTCGATCGACATACGCGATTTCGGCGCGGTCAATTCGATGCTCGGACATACGGTCGGCGACCAAATGCTGGAGTTCGTCGGCATGCACATCGGCGAGCATCTTCGCAAAATGGACTTTCTGGCACGCACGGTTAACGACGAGTTCGGCATAATTCTGCCGACAGCGTCCAAAGAAGTCGCTTTTGAGGTAGTCGACCGCATCAGAGAAGGGTTTGCCCAGAGCGAGTTTGAGATATCCGATGGGGAAGGAGTCGTCGTAGCCCTGAATATCGGCTGGGCAACGTTCTGGAAAGACGGCGAAACCGCCGAGCAGCTCATCCGTGCCGCCCAACAGCGAAAACGTCAGACAAAATCAGAAACCCCGGCCGACGTGCTTTGGTTTCCAAGGGAATACGTTAACTAGACGTACACCCTGAGCTTTCCAGCCTTTGGTATCGTTATCTCGGCGATCTCTGCGAACCCTCAGCGTTCTCGGCGTTAAAAATGGGCTAAACGCAGAGAACGCAGAGATTTACGCAGAGATCGCCGAGAGAGCATTTCCTACTTTTCGTACATCCTCGACACGTTTAAATACGACAAAAAACACGTGCCACTCCTACGAAGCACCTTCACCTGCAAAAACTTGGCAGAAATCGAATTCCGTTCTAAACTCGTTTCCAGCACCTAAACAAAACTGGAAACAGGATTTAGACCGGTTTTTTGTATTGCGTCGGCGGGCATGTTGATGCTCACGTCGCAAGATAAGACCGCAGCCCGCGAATGTGAACGCTGACAGAATGAACAAATTCGGCCTCGGTTCACGAATCGGCCGCTACGAGATTCGCGAGAAGATCGGGTCGGGCGGCATGGGAGAGGTCTTTTTGGCCTACGACACCGAACTTGAACGGCAGGTTGCGCTAAAGGTTCTTGGTGCCGATGTGGCGGGCAACGAAGACCGCATAGGGCGGTTCGTTCGCGAGGCCAAGGCGGCATCGGCGCTCAATCACCCGTACATCCTGACGGTCTACGAGATCGGAAATATCGAAAATACGCGGTTCATAGCGACCGAATTCATCACGGGCGAAACCCTGTACGCGCGTCTTGTTCGAGAAGGAAAGCTCGATGCGGTAACGTCGCTCGACATCGCTATTCAGATCGCGTCGGCGTTGGACGCCGCTCATTCGGCGGGAATCGTCCATCGCGATATCAAACCTGAAAACGTCATGATCCGGCCGGACGGATTTATCAAGATTCTCGATTTTGGAATTGCCAAACTCTCGGAACAGACAATTGACGATTCGCAAAACGGCGAGCGAGAAACGCTGACGACAACGGCTCCGGGCAAACCATCGTCGCAGGACACGATGCCGGGAATGATTGTCGGATCGGCGAACTTTATGTCGCCGGAACAGGCGCTTGGAAAGGATGTCGACGGGCGATCGGATATTTTCAGTCTCGGCAACGTGCTGTACGAAATGCTCTCGGGCCGGATGGCTTTCGACGGCGAAAATGCGATGGACATCATCGGAGCGGTCCTGCATAAAGAGCCGAGACCGTTGAAGGAACTTCAGCCGGACGTGCCCGACACTATCGAGCAGATCGTCGCGAACATGTTGAAGAAAGATCGGAGCGAGCGATACCAGACCGCAAAAGCTCTTTTGACCGACCTGAGAGAGGCCAAACAAGGACTTGAGTTTCGAAGCAAGGTGGATACGGGCGGCGGTCGCGAAGAAGTAAGCACGCAGGTAATGCGTGCAGCGACGAACGATGGTTCCGCAGCGAGTCCAGTCGATTCGGACAGAAGGCGTTTCACTTGGCTTCTGGCCGTAATTCCGATCGCTGCAATTGCTGCCGGGCTGATATATTTTACAGTTGTCCGAGCACGGCATGAGGTGCTGACCGACAAAGACACGATCCTTCTGGCCGATATCGAAAATTCGACGGGCGATCCTGTGTTCGACGGCGCGCTAAAGCAGGGTTTGGCGGTGACGCTCGGTCAGTCGCCGTTTCTTGATATCTTTCCCGATTCGCGTGTCCGCCAAACGCTGCAATTAATGGAGCGCAAGCAGGATGAGCGAGTGACCGAGCCACTCGCCCGCGAGATCTGTCAGCGTCAGGGCTTAAAGGCGTACCTGGCCGGTTCGATCGCGTCCATTGGGGCCAACTACGTGATAATGCTCAAGGCCGTCAACGCACAGACGGGCGAAGAAATTGCACGTGAACAAACCGAAGCCGCTAGCATGGAGGGCGTGCTTACCGCATTGTCTCAGGCCGCCACGAAGATGCGTGGGCAATTGGGTGAAAGCCTCGGTTCGATACAGAAGTTCGATGCACCGATCGAGCAGGTAACGACGTCTTCGCTCGACGCGTTAAAGGCGTACTCACTTGGACTAGAACAGGCCGGGATCGGCAATTATGCCAAGGCCGTGCCTTTCTATCAGCGGGCGGTCGAACTTGATCAAAACTTTGCACTCGGTTATCAGTCACTTGCCCGCGAACAACTCAACACCGGTTTTTTTGACGAGGCAAAGATTGCCGCGACCAAAGCTTTCGAACTAAGAGAAAGGACCAGCGAGAACGAGAAACTTTACATAACGCTTATTTACCATCGCGTGGTCACGAACGATCTTGAAAAGGCGGCCGAGGTCGGCGAGGTGTGGAAGAAAACTTACCCGCGTTTTTGGCGGCCGTAGCAATCGCTGGCGGAGTTTGAAAAATCGGTAGAAAATGGAAGCGAAGCGGCTCGGCTTAATCCAAAGGTCGCTGCGACGTATTCGAATTGGGCCGGCGGGCTTATGTTTTTGAACCGCTTTGACGAAGCCGAGCAGGTTTACAAACAGGCTTTCGACAACGGCCTCGACGCTCCGGAGTATCATTGGTATTTGCATTGGATCGCCTACGCGCGCAATGACGCGGCCGGAATGCAGCGGCAGATCGATTGGCTGCAAAACGGTGCGTACGTTCGTTGGGGTTTTGTTATCCAGGCACAAGCGGCGGCACTTTCCGGGCGATGGCGTAGATCGCAAGAGCTTGAAAGCAAGGCGATTGAGATCTTGGAAGCCAAAGGCATGAAAGGGCTGGTCGGCTGGGTTTCGGTCCGCTGGGCACTGACGGCGGCCGCGTTCGGCGATTGCGGATCGGCGAAAGCGTACGCTGCTAAAACGCTGGCAAATTCGCCCGATGCAAATTTCGCGGGCTACATGGCCGTAATGGCCCAGTGCGGTGATGCGGAGCAGGCCCAGACGGCCGCAAAACGGCTTTCGGAAGCTTATCCCAACGATACGCGATACAATCGCATCTGGCTGCCGCTTATGAAGGCCGCGATCGACTATCAGCGTAACGAACCGGCACGTGCCATTGAGACACTGTCGGCGACCGCGCGTTACGAAGGTTCAGCCGATTTTCAGCCGCAGTACCTGCGAGGCCTCTGCTACCTGAAGTTGGGACAGGGAGAGGCTGCCGCCGCTGAGTTTCGCAAGATACTCGAACGCCGTGGGCAGGGCGAAGTCCTTGTTTCGACCGTTTTTCCACTTGCCCGCCTCGGGCTGGCGCGTGCCGCCGTCTTGATGAACGACGAACCGCTTGCTCGTCAATCGTACGAGGAATTCTTTGCCGGGTGGCCGGATGCCGATGTCGATCTGCCGATTTTAGTCGAAGCAAAAAGAGAGTTTGGAAAGCTAAAATAATCGCAGGCAAATGACCTTTTTCCTCGCCAAATAACGTGTATCAGGTTGGGTGCCTGTCATGTTATGCGGCTTCGGCGATATGAACTTCCCGTCGACTCAGAAAAATCAAAGAGATTTATCTGGCGTATCGGAAAGTTTCGCCGGAGCAACTCGAAATGTCTCTGCACTTTGCGGCCAATCTAAGACGAAATAGCATTTAAAAAGATGGAAGCAGGAACAGTAATCAATCAATACAAAATCATTTCATCCATCGGCAAAGGTGGTATGGGCGAAGTGTTTCTTGCTCAAGATACAAAGCTCGATAGAAAAGTTGCGATTAAATTCCTGAATGAAGAATTCAATAAAGATTCCGATAAACTGAATCGTTTCATTCGGGAAGCGAAAGCGGTTTCGGCACTGAACCATCCGAACATTCTCACCGTTTATGAGATCGGCGAAAAGGACGATGCAAATTTCATCGTGACCGAGTTTATCGAAGGCGAAACCTTGCGGGAACATCTTTCGCCTAAGAAAACAAATTCGCTCAATTCAATTCTCAAAATCGGTGTGCAGGTAGCCGAAGCACTTTCCGCCGCACACCAGGCAGGAATCGTTCATCGCGATATCAAGCCCGAAAACATCATGATTCGGCGAGATGGTTATGCGAAAGTTCTTGATTTCGGCCTGGCAAAATTGTCGGAACCAACGGCTGAGCTGGCGGGTGGTTTGGCTGATCTGGAAGACAAGACCAAAGATTTCGTCAAGACGAATCCCGGAATGGTGATGGGAACTATCTCGTATATGTCACCCGAACAGGCCCGTGGGAAGGAGATCGATGCAAGAACGGATATATGGAGTCTTGGTGTCGTAATTTATGAACTGCTCTCGGGCAAAGCTCCGTTCACGGGCGAAACGGTAAGTCACGCCATAGTTGCGATCTTAGAAAAAGAGCCGAAACTGCAGGAAAACGTTCCCGATGAACTGAACAGGATCATTCGCAAGACTCTGGCGAAGAAAGCCGAAGCGCGTTATCAAACCGCAAGAGATCTATTGATCGATCTAAAAAACCTGAGACGCACGTTAGACATTCAGGGCGAACTTGAACGCTCGATCGCCCCGAATCGGGAAGTAACGACGGATCGAGTTCAGGAAAACGAAACGGCGATGCTGTCGGCCCCGCGTTCAAGCGGATTGAATCCTGCAACACAAGAACCGCTGGACGGCGTAACGACAAATATTACGACTTCATCGAGCCTCGAATACGCCGTAACTCAAGCCAAAACTCATAAATTTGCGACTGCCGTTGTCGGAATCGTTTTGCTTTCCGTCATCTCAGCGATCGCATATTTAGGCGTTTTCGCCGATTCAAACAATCAAATCGAATCTATCGCCGTGATGCCGTTCGTTAATGAAGGCGGTAACGTCGATGTCGAATACCTCTCGGACGGCATGACCGAGACGCTCATTAAAAATTTGTCGACTTTGCCGAACCTGAGCGTCAAGCCGCGTTCGTCGGTTTTTCGGTACAAGGGAAAAGACACCGATTTGAAAACGATCGGCAGGGAACTTAATGTCGAGGCGATACTGAACGGCAGGGTGATTCAGCGTGGTGAGCAGCTAACTCTGAGTTTGGAATTAATAGATGTTCGCAACGACAAAGTGCTTTGGACGGAAAGCTATCAACGCAGGCAATCCGACCTTGTTTCTTTGCAAAGCGAGATTGCCAAAGATGTTTCGAGCAAACTCAAATCAAAACTTTCCGGAGCGGAAGAAGCAAAAGTTACGCAAAACGCGACCGTAGATCCCGACGCGTATCAAGCATATTTGAAAGGACGTTATTACTGGAATCGGCGAACGAAGGAAAATGTGCAGAAGGCGATCGAGCAATTTAAAATTGCAACCGACCGCGACCCGAGCTATGCACTCGCTTATGCCGGTCTCGCCGATTGTTACACGGTTTTTGGGGAATACGCCGGAACTCCGACGCTCGAATTACTGCCGCAAGCGACGGCTTATGCCGAGCGTGCGATCGCGCTCGATGACCGGTTGGCGGAACCTCACTCGACTTTGGGAATGATCAATAAATTTGGGTGGAAATGGAAGGAATCCGAAATTGAATTCAAACGGGCGATCGAGATCAACCCGAACTACCCGACCGCATATCATTGGTATTCGATTTTGCTCAGGTCACTCGCCCGGTTTGATGAAACGGCCGCCGCCATAAAGCAGGCAGAGAAACTCGATCCGCTTTCAAGCATCATCGGTGTCAATGTTTCGGACAGCCAACAGATGCTGAACGATCATAATTCGAGCGTTGAAACAATGCTGAAAATCATAGAGCTCGACCCGACATTTTCTGCGGCCCACGAAAATTTGGGAGCATCGTATCTGAAACTGGGACGAAACGAAGACGGAATCGCACATTTAGAAAAGGCGGTCGAATTGAGCAAAAGGTCGGCCGTCAGATTGCGAGGTTTGGGCTACGGTTATGCCGTTACCGGAAAACGCGCCGAAGCAATCGCAATTGCGAAAGAGCTCGAGGTTAAGTTCGCCAAAAATGAATCGAACGGTCAGTACATCGCTTCCGTTTATGCAGGATTAGGTGACAAGGACAAGGCTTTCGAATGGCTGGAAAAAGACTTCAATAATCGCCACGGTTCCTTGCCCGACATCGTCTGGCGTATTCATTTCGAATCCCTCCGCGACGACCCGCGATACAAGGATTTGCTGAAACGGATGGGTCTGCCGGAATGAATTTGAAAGAAGAAATTTCAAAGGGTCGAACTCGACTCCTTTCTGTTCAAAACAGGAAATTATGATTTATGGCGAAAAATAAAACCATACTGGTCAAAGGAACAGAAATTACGATTTCTACTCGTGATGAAAAGGACTACTTTTCGTTAACGGACATTGCGAGATATCGAAACACAGTGGAGCCGTTTTCTGTCATTAATAACTGGATGCGAAGCAAAAGCACGATCGATTTTATTGGTCTTTGGGAAAAGTTGAACAATCCGGGTTTTAAACCCATCGAATTCGAGAGGTTTAGAAATGAGGCCGGCAATAATTACTTTGTACTTTCTCCGCAACGATGGATCGAATCGACAAAGGCCGTAGGCATTATTTCAAAATCAGGACGCTACGGCGGAACTTTTGCACATAAAGACATTGCTTTTGAATTTGCTTCGTGGATCTCGTCGGAATTCAAGTTGTATCTGATAACCGAGTTTCAACGGCTCAAAGACGATGAACACAGCCGCCTAGATCTCGAATGGAATTTGCAAAGAACGCTCGCCAAAATCAATTATCGGATTCACACAGACGCGATCAAAGAAAATCTGATCCCGGCGGAACTGTCCAAATCTCAAGTTAATCTTGTTTATGCGACTGAGGCCGATCTTCTGAATATGGCTTTGTTTGGCAAGACCGCGAAACAGTGGCGTGACGAAAACCATGATGCAGACGGAAATATCAGGGACTTTGCCACGATTGAGCAATTGGTGATCCTGTCGAATCTCGAAAGTGTCAACGCGATTCTAATTCAGCAAGGTCTGCCGCAAAGTACGCGATTGCAGCAACTTAATGCCATTGCCATATCGCAAATGACTTCGCTTGTGAAGAATTCAAACATCAGAAAGTTGAAGTAGAACCTATGAAACGATGCCCTGAATGCGGTAGAGATTACAACGATGATTCGATGAGCTTCTGTCTCGATGACGGCTCCGAGCTGCTCTTCGGCCCGGCGGTGTCAGTACCACCTGCGGTAGCGGGTGGGGCTTTGTCCTCTGCCGATGAGCCGCAGACCGCGATCCTGCACTCGACGGCTGCTCCGGGCGAGGCGCCGACTCGGGCGCAGCTTCATACTACCGAACAGACAGCCATCTTTCCGGGGGGAGCGGAGGCGGAGCCTCGGGAATCTTTGGGTGGACTTGCGGAGAAGCAGAGCTTCTCCGCAAATAGGGCGGCGAAGCCGCTGATTGCTACGGTGGTCGCTGTCGCTGTTTTGGTCGGCGGATTCTTCGGCTACAGATATTTCTCGCCTATCAAACAGATCGAATCAATCGCCGTCATGCCGTTTGAGAATAAAAGCGGTAATGCTGATGTTGAATATCTCTCGGATGGAATGACGGAAACGCTCATCAACAGTCTTTCGCAGATTCCAAATTTGAATGTCAAAGCTCGTTCAACGGTTTTTCGTTACAAAGGCAAAGAGTTTGATTTGAAGAAGATTGCCGCTGAATTGAACGTCCAAGCAATTTTGACGGGGCAAGTTGTCCAACGCGGCGATCAAATGACTTTGAATCTGGAATTGATTGACGCAAAAACTGAAAACGTCCTGTGGGGCAATAAATATGAGCGAAAAGCCTCAGATTTGGTTTCGTTGCAGAGCGAAATTGCCCGTGATGTTTCGAGCAAACTCAAATCCAAATTATCAAATGCAGAAGTAGCGAGTGTGGAGAAAACTTACACTGCCAACTCCGAAGCCTATCAGCTTTATCTGCAAGGTCGTTACCATTTGAACAAACGGCAAATACCTGAATTAGAAAAGGCGGTGGTGTTTTTCAAGCAAGCTATCGAAAAAGACCCGAACTATGCTCTTGCTTACAGCGGATTAGCCGATACTTATTCTGTGATACCTAGCAGAGGCGATTTCAGACCAAAAGAATATATGCCGCAATCCAAGCAGGCGGCACTCAAGGCTCTCGAACTTGACCCGAACCTGGCGGAAGCCCATACATCGCTGGCACAATTCATCTTTTATTATGAATATGACTTTGCAGGGGCGGAAAAATCATACAAAAAGGCGATCGAACTCAATCCGAATTACGCGGGGGCTCATCAATGGTATTCACTACTATTAGCTCAAAGCGGCAGACACGACGAAGCGAACAGAGAAATTACGAAAGCCATCGAACTCGACCCATTTTCGTTTCCAATCAATGGGGTTTCATATTTTCAACTGATATTTGCCGGACGATTTGACGAAGCACTTTTACAAGCCAAGAAGAGAAATGAGCTGTTTCCCAATGAATGGGAATTTCGTATGTTTAACACTCGTGTTTATGCCGAGCAAGGTAAATATGATCAGGCTGTCGAAGAATACCTACTTGCTGCGAAGGCAATTAAAGATTTCAAACCAGAAAATATTACGAAATTGAAAGAAGCCTACGAAAAAGGCGGTTGGGATGGCTACGGGCGGATGCATCAGGAAATACGCCTTGAAGAGCTGAACGCAAAACAGGCAAAAGACCCTAATGGATATGTTAAAGCTCTGGATTTTGCCTCCGCATATGCTTGGGGCAAAGACAAAGATAAGACAATCGAATATCTGAACAAAGCGTATGACGAGCGGGAACGGAATTTGCTCGAACTAAAGGTCAATAGAGCTTGGGACTTCGTGCGAGACGACCCGCGATTTAAGGAATTGGTCAAACGAGTCGGGATCCCGGAATAGAATCTTGTGAAAAGTGGGACATACTCTTGTCGCCAACGGCGACGAAAATTAAAGCCTAGGGTGGAGCCGCTTCGGCGGAACCCTAGTGTAGGCGAGAAACGATTTCCGCTCGCTGAAAGCGAGCAACACGACGCAGTTTTTTTGTGCGTCGCTTTCAGCGACAAAGGCAGGTTGGCGTCGGACCCAGGGTTCCATTCGCTTCGCTCATTTCACCCTGGGCTTTAATATGCGTCGCCGTCGGCGACAAGAATACACCCGATATCCTCCGATTCAATCCACTAGCTGAAGCTAGTGGCAATTGAGATAGCTAAAATCTATGGAAAGTAATTCTCAGTTAATAATTTATCAAACCGAAACAGGCGAGACGAAATTAGAGGTGCGGCTGGAAAACGAAACGGTTTGGTTGACGCAGAAATTGATGGCGGAATTGTTTCAAACCACGAAACAGAACATTAGCTTGCACCTTCAAAACATTTTTGAAGAAGGTGAATTAAGTGAAAATTCAGTTGTCAAGGATTTCTTGACAACTGCCGCCGATGGCAAGAATTACAAAACCGCATTCTACAATCTCGATGCCATTATTTCAGTCGGTTACCGCATAAAATCTAGTGTTGCCACGCGACCGCGTCATTGAGAGATTTCGCGAGATAGCAAAAACACAATACGTAATTCCAAGCTTTGTAGCGGTGGTCTTCGGCGGGATGAGCGAAAAAGACAAGGCCTTCGCCGAATTGGACAAATCGATTGAGCTGCATGATTCATGGTTCAGATGGGCCAAGGTCGAACCGCTGTTCGACCCGCTTCGTGACGACCCGCGATTCAAGGCGCTGTTGAAACGGATGAATCTGCCGGAATAGACTTCTTTATGAAACGCTGCCTGCAGGGCCGGACGTTTTCAATTGTAAATTGTTTTTTAGAGAGCCAATCAATACGCTGTATTGAGAGCAATTGATAATTTGAGAATTTACAATTGATAATTTTTTTCGCGTTTTTTTGAGTATCGGGCTGAAATTATGGCAAAAATTACTTTTTACGGCGGGGTAGGCACGGTCACGGGATCGAAGTATTTGCTGGAGCACAACGGCAAGCACGTGCTGGTGGATTGCGGTTTGTTTCAGGGCGAAAGGGAATTGCGTGAGCGAAATTGGAAGGATCTGCCGTTCGATGTCGATTCGCTTGATGCGGTGATCATTACGCACGCTCACATCGATCACACGGGTT
The DNA here is from genome assembly GCA_902826385.1 of uncultured Acidobacteriota bacterium. GTDB lineage: Bacteria > Acidobacteriota > Blastocatellia > Pyrinomonadales > Pyrinomonadaceae > OLB17. Next base: position 13,734 of record CADEEU010000030.1, read on the forward strand.
TTTTGCCCCGTCTGGTGAAGCTCGGATATAGCGGGCCGGTGTTTACGTCGCGGGCGACGGCCGATCTTTTGAAGATACTGCTGCCCGATTCAGGGCGGCTGCAGGAAGAGGATGCAGACTATCGGAATCGTCATCAATTGACGCGGCACACGCCTGCGCTGCCGCTGTATGACGAGAACGACGCGAAAGATACTCTGAAACTTCTGCAGCCCGTGCCGAACAACGGTGTTGCGGTTGATGTGTGTGAAGATTTTCGGGCGAGCTTTCTGGTGGCCGGACATATTATTGGGGCAAGTCTTGTGTTGGTTGAGATGGCTCCGGTCGGCAATGGGGCGGAACCACCTGCGTTAGCGGGTGGCCGAGAGATTCATATAGACGGCGGTGGTGACCTGGAGTCAGGCGCCGTACCACCCGCTTACGCAGGTGGTTCTGCCAAGAACGGCGCGATCCGCTTTCTTTTTTCCGGCGATCTGGGCCATTATGACCAGCCGATCGTTAAAGACCCGGCATCGCCGCCGGATTGCGATTATTTGATGACCGAATCAACGTACGGCAACCGGCTGCACGGCGAGGTCGATTCGGAGACGCAGATGGCCCGCATCATCAATGAGGCGGCGGAACGGGACGGGCCGATACTGATTCCGGCATTTGCGGTCGGGCGAACGCAGGAAGTTCTGTATTTGATCCGCGAGCTTGAAGACGCAAAGAGGATTCCGATTCTGCCCGTCGTCGTCGATTCGCCGATGGCCGCGCAATCGACGCAGGTTTATAACCGCTGGCACGAAGAACACGATGAAGAGTACGCGTCGATCCTTGCAAGAAAACGTCATCCGCTGCGGACGGCGTCGATGAGCACGGCTTCGAGCCGCGAAGAATCTAAAAAATTAAATTCGATGCGCGGACCGCGGATAATTATCTCGGCCTCAGGCATGCTGACCGGCGGCCGCGTTTTGCACCACGCGATGCGCGTTCTGCCGGACGAGAATGCGACCATCATTTTTGTCGGCTATCAAGCCGCCGGAACCGTCGGCCGCCGTGTACAGAACGGCGAAAAAGAGGTGCGTATCATGAAAAACTGGATACCGGTCCGCTGCCGTGTCGAAAAGGTCGAAGGCTTTTCCGCCCACGCCGATTGGAAGGCCGTCATCCGCTGGCTTGAGGGATTGAAAACGACTCCGAAACGCGTATTCACCACTCACGGCGAACCCGACGCCGCAGCCGCTATGGCCGAACACATACGGAAAAGATTCGGCTGGAATGTCGAAGTGCCGCAATACGAACAAAGTGTTGTATTGGATTGATCGCTTACTTAGTGTAAATTGAGTTTTTATGAATGCTCTACCACAGAAAACGTATATCACCCCCGAGGAATACCTCGTCATGGAGGCCGTTTCACCGGTCAAGCACGAATATTTAGACGGGGTCGTATTCCAGATGGCAGGAGCCAGTTTTGCCCACAACCGGGCCACGATGAACATTTCTGGAACCATATTCAACAGGATAGATCAAGAACGTTGTTCGATCGTTCAAAGCGATATGAGGCTTCTCGTCGAAGAATCGGGGCTCTATACCTACCCCGACGTGATGGTCGTCTGCGGAAAGCCAGTTCTAAAGAAGAATCGAGGCCTCGACAACCTAACAAATCCTACGTTAATTATTGAAGTGCTTTCGCCTTCAACAGAAGACTACGACAAGGGTGCCAAGTTCGATCATTACAGAACGATTGCATCGCTGCAGGAGTACGTCCTGGTGTGGCAGGACAAGAAACGCGTCGCGAAATATACCAAGGTGGACGAGAGAAGCTGGAACCTGCGAGACTACATTGGTGATGATGCGGAGATCGAATTAGCGTCGGCGGGTTGTACGGTTCGAATGGATGAGATTTACAAAGGCGTTAGCTTTGATGACTGAGATTACAATCGGCCTAAGACTCAGAAATGAATTACCAAGAAATTCGGCCATCCCAGTTCCTTTCAAACCACATCAAGCTCTTTTGGTCTCTGAACTATCTCTCCGAAGGCGAACAATCTCAATCGGAGACAATTCTGCCGGACGGATGTCCTGAGATAGTTTTTAACCTTTCCGACCGATTCAAGCGTCTTCACCCGGATTTCGATGAAACTCAACCTGCGGCACTTTTTGCGGGACAGATGAGCCGCGGCATTTCGATTCGCCCTACGGGACAAGTGTCACTCTTCGGCGTACGTTTTCATCCGGCGGGAGCGTTTCCAATGAGCCGATTTTCTGTACACGAGCTGACGGATAAAATCGTCGATCTCACCGAGCTGCTCGGTTCGCGTGGACGGGAGCTTGAAGAGCGCATAGGGAATGCGTACGGTTTTGCCGAGCGCGTTGGCATTTTCGAAAGTCATTTCTTACATAGGCTTGCGGTCTTGCCTTCCGATGACAAAACCGTCGGGTTTGCGGCCGAGATGATCGTAAAAAGCGGCGGAACGATTTCGGTTTCGCGACTCGCGGAAAACATCGGCGTTTCCGAACGCCGTCTTGAAAGAAAATTCCGGTCAAGGGTCGGCATCTCGCCAAAGATGCTTGCACGAACGGTCCGCTTTCAAAACGTGGTGAACAATATCCAGTCAGCGGCCAATGTCGATCTGCTCGACACGGCTTTGTCGTTCGGCTACTTCGACCAATCCCACATGATCCGTGAGTTCAAAGAGTTTTCAGGCGAAACGCCGCTCGGATATTTTCGGAAAACTCACGGTATATCCGACATCTTTACAGCCTCGACCTAGTTCATTCATCTAACGTCCAAGAAATTTGAAGTTGACGGATTTTTACAATACGGTTTTTGGAAATTCGTCTATTATCGGTCTCGCTCTTCAAGATTTTATCGAGAACTGGAGAAACCTAATTTATGAGCTTGCGTATTGCAAAGATTTTTTTGCTCCTTGTGTTCGTGCTTTTACCGATGGGCGTTGCGGCCCAAGACACAAAGGCGTCGGTAAACACTTTGGCGTGGATTTCGGGCTGTTGGGAAGTGAACGACAACGGCCGCCTTACAACCGAACGATGGGGAAAACCGACCGAGAATTTGATGATCGGAACTTCGCAAACGGTTAAGAACGGAAAGAGCGTCGCGTTTGAATTCCTTCGCATCGTCAACAACGGCCACGGCCTTTTTTACATTGCAAGGCCTTCGAGTGCAAAAGATGAAACTCCGTTCATGGTCTCAAAAACCGGTACGAATGAGATCGTGTTCGAAAACCTGAAACACGACTTTCCGCAACGGATCGTCTACCGCTCGGAACAGAAAGATTCGCTTTTTGCCCGAATCGAAGGAACCGTAAATGGCGAGACGAAGGGAATGGACATCCCGATGAAGCGGGTTAAGTGCGAGTGATCGTCGCAAATG
>CADEEU010000031.1:0-3604 GCA_902826385.1 uncultured Acidobacteriota bacterium
TCGCAGATTCCATGACTTTGGGTTGAGGCACGTCTCTAACCGGTGCGGATTTAGCTGTCGATGACGGCGTTGAATCGGTCGTGATCACACGCGGCGAAGTTTTTGGAAGAGTAGATGTTTCAACGATGCGAGGGTTTACCGCCGGCTGGGTCGGGCGAGAGGAGGCAACTTGACTTTTTACCTCGTTAGAGTCGAATTGAATCGATTCGACCTCGCTTGCGTCAAAGGTCAATTGGCGCTGTCGGCCGCCTTCACCGACGACGACGGTGAATTTTCCTCCGCCAAATGCCACAATGCGGCCTTTGATGATGCTGCCGTCCTTTAGTCGGAGCGTATCCGCAAACGCGGATGCGACCAGAACCAGCAACATCACGGCCGTCGTAAGAAATCGAGCGGGTTGAATGATATTAGACATGATGCCTCCAAAAAAGAACGCCTAAAACCGGAACAAAGATGCCGAGAGAACTACCTTGAGTTGCACTTTTTCGTACAGGGCCGAACGCGAAAATGATAAACGATTTTTCGGCCCGTGTGAACAACTTTTAATAAGTTTCCTTGCGGCACTTTCGTGCAAGCGGCCGTTTCACAATTCGTTCTTAGGATGCAACGGAGAATGCCTCCGTGCGATCTGAGTAACGGGTAGTATAAGGGGGGACAACATGAAAACAATTTTTCTTACTATCGCAATGATGCTGCTTGGTGTGATCGGTGCATTCGGTAAAGGGACCGACATCGGAGGAATTCAGTGGACGCTGACCCACGCGAACGGCCGCGAGGTGACAAGTGCTCTGGCGTATTTTGAGATCGAACGCGGCGGTCAAAAGTTTACGGGCAGCACGGGCTGTAACCGCATGTTCGGTCAAGTAGACGTGCGCGGCCAGCGAATAGATTTTTCGAATATCGGCTCAACCAAAAAAATGTGTAAGCTCCCGGCCGGAAGCGTTTCCGAGAACGTATTCCTGAACGCGATGGAAAAGGCCAACAGGTTCGTCCAGAACGGAAATGCGCTAAACGTTTTCGACCGGAACGGCAGAACGATCCTGCGGTTCAAACGTCTGGTAAAGCTTCCGCCGGAGCCGCCGGCACCCGTAAACCTTGAAGAGAAAAAGTGGGTGCTCGAATCGATCAAGGATCGTAAAACCTTCGCGCCGATCAAGGGAGTATTCGTTAGTTTCGACGCCCGGAAGAACGGCGTCGGAGGAAATTCCGGTTGTAACGTGTTCGGCGGCGAGTACTCGGCGGTCGGTTCGCGAATCCTCATCAAGGACGTTGTTTCGACAATGCGTGCCTGCGTCGAGGATGGACGAATGGACACCGAACGCGATTTTTTTGACGGGCTTCGGTCGGCCAACCGTTATGAAATAAGCAACAACAGGTTGTTTCTCTACTGCGGGAGAAACCTGCTCTTGACGCTGCGTGGTGAAGCGAAAAGCTAAACGCAAATTTACTGCGATTATGGACGCCGTTCGGGTTCGGTTCGGACGGCTTTTTTGTTTTAACGGAAAGAAACATCTCTCTTTGCTAGAATCTAAATGATGCGAAAAAACAGCTTGATCACGCTGACCGGTAGCGGACTCTATTGCAAAAAGGGCGATTTTTATATCGACCCGTGGAAGCCGGTCAAAAAAGCGGTGCTAACGCATGCTCACGCTGACCACACATATCGCGGGAATCAACACTATCTTGTTCCAGCCGAAGGCGAGCGATTGTCGCGAATACGCCTGGGCGATGAGGCAGACATTTCAACCCAGAGTTACGGCGAGACAGTCGACTTGAATGGCGTTAAAGTGTCGTTTCATCCAGCCGGTCACGTGCTCGGGTCGGCGCAGGTACGGGTCGAATACAAAGGCGAGATTTGGGTCATCTCGGGCGACTACAAATTGATGCCGGACGCGACGTGTGCTCCTTTTGAACCCGTAAAGTGTCAGCACTTTATTACCGAGGCGACCTTCGGTTTGCCGATCTATCGATGGCAGCCGACGGAGTTCGTCTTCGAAGAAATAAATACCTGGTGGCGGCGAAACCGTGAAAAAGGAAAGGCGTCGGTTTTGTTCGCCTACTCGCTAGGAAAGTCACAACGTGTTATGAACGGCATCGACCGTTCTATCGGGCCGATATTTACCCACGGCGCGGTTGAAAGGTTGACGCAGGCATACCGAGAGCACGGCGTCGATTTGCCGAAGACAACCTATGTAGGCTCGGTCGAAAACAAACAGGAATTTGTCGGTTCGCTGATCATGGCGCCGCCGTCGGCACAACAGTCGGTTGGCTGGCTGCGGCGGTTTGGCACACATTCGACGGGCTTTGCTTCGGGCTGGATGATGGTCCGAGGCGCGCGAAGGCAACGGGCGGTGGACCGAGGTTTTGTTTTATCCGATCACGCCGACTGGCCTGAACTGCTGACCGCAATAAAAGCCAGTGAGGCTGAAACCGTTTATGTCACCCACGGATTCAGCGAAGAGGTCGTCCGCTGGCTAAACGAAAACGGCCAGAACGCGGTGCCGCTAAAAACCCAGTTTGTCGGCGACGTAGCGGAAGAGAATGTGGAGACGGTCGAGGAAACGATTCTTGGGTAGTTATGAAACTTTTCACCGAGCTTTATGTTGAGCTCGATCAGACGAATAAGACGAACGAAAAGATCGACGCACTGCGATTCTATTTTGCGAACGCTGCGGCGGAAGATGCGGCGTGGGCTTTCTATTTCCTTTCGGGCCGGAAGCCACGTCAGATAGTGGCTTCGAAAAAGCTGCGTGAATGGGCGATTGAACAGGCGGGAATTCCGGAATGGCTGTTTATGGAATCGCGCGACACGGTCGGCGACACAGCCGAGACGATTGCTTTGCTGCTTCCGAACAATGCGACGGTCGACGAGACGCCGCTTCATCAGCTTGTCGAAGTAAAGCTTTTACCTCTTCGGACTTCGTCAGAAGAAATTCAGAAACAAGCGGTGATCGACGCGTGGTCGCGGATGAACTATTCGCAGCGGCTGGTTTACAACAAGCTTATTTCAGGTAGTTTTCGCGTCGGCGTTTCGCAGCAGCTTGTTCTTCGCTCCCTTTCGCAGATCTCTAAGGTTCCGACGGACGTTCTCGCTCATCGTGCAATGGGCGAATGGGAACCGACACCGGAATTTTTTACTAGCCTGATCGACCCGAATGTTGACGAAGATGAAACGCCGATCGCTCGTCCTTATCCGTTTCACCTTGCGCACCAGGCGGACTTTCCGATCGACGAGCTGGGCGAACTTTCCAATTGGCAGGCCGAATGGAAGTGGGACGGCATTCGCTCTCAGGTTATAAAACGAAGCAACGAAGTTTTTGTGTGGTCACGCGGCGAAGACCTGATCACCGAGCGCTTTCCTGAGATCGCCGGCGCGGCCGCGAATTTGCCGAACGGCACCGTTCTTGACGGTGAAATACTGCCGTGGCTGAACGGCCGCGTTTTGCCATTTACCGAACTGCAAAAACGAATCGGCCGAAAAAATCTTTCGCCGAAAATATTGGCTGAGGTGCCCGTTGTTCTGCAGGCGTATGACCTTTTGGAGTTTGGCAGCCGGGATTTGCGGTTTACCGAGTTCAGGAACAGGCGAGAAATGCTGGAAAAA
>CADEEU010000031.1:3614-17051 GCA_902826385.1 uncultured Acidobacteriota bacterium
TGGCCGATTTTGCAGAGACGTACGGTAATGCTGTGCGTATAGCCGACGCCATCGAAGCCGCTGATTGGACGCATCTCGCGCAAATTCGAGAAAAAAGCCACAGCCTCGGTGTCGAGGGATTCATGCTGAAGCGCCTGGATTCTCTATACCGAACCGGCCGTCACCGCGGCGATTGGTGGAAGTGGAAGATCGACCCGCTGACGATCGATGCAGTCTTGATCTACGCGCAAAAAGGAACCGGTAAGCGAGCGAACCTCTTCACCGATTACACGTTTGCGGTTTGGAAAGATAAAGAGCTTGTTCCGTTTGCAAAAGCATACTCGGGCCTGACCGATGCGGAGATCAGAAAAGTGGACCGTTACGTTCGCGACAACACGGTCGAAACTTTCGGTCCGGTTAGATCGGTGAAGCCTCGGTTGGTTTTCGAGATCGCGTTCGAGGCACTGCAGCGTTCGACGCGACATAAGTCTGGCGTCGCCGTGCGTTTTCCGAGAATTCTTCGGTGGCGAGACGACAAGACCATGGAACAGGCCGATTCACTCGACACGATTTTTGCCATGCTGGACGCTTTTCAGAACCCCGCCGATGCCTAACCGCCGTTACAATTTTTCGATTGCGGATGAGCCTCTTTATCCTCACATAAAGCTCACCGACGAAGAGTTTCCACGACTGCTTTCCACGCGACGAATCGAAGACGACGGAGCTGAATACTTCGGGCCGTTTCTTACCCGTTCGACGGCACGTATATTAATAGATTTTCTAAACGCCACATTTCGATTGCGAAGCTGCACAATCGAGGTTGACGGAAGTTTCGAAACTCCGTGTACCCAGTATTACGCAAAGCGTTGTCTCGGCCCTTGTGTCAGCAGCCTTTGTGGAACGCGGGATTATGCGCCCGTGTTGGATCTCGTGCGGGTGTTTCTGCAAAACGACAGGAAAGAGTTCGAGATGTCTGCTCTCGCCCTCATCGATGCTGCGTCGGAAGAAATGAATTTTGAGCGGGCGGCCTTTTTCCGCGACATTCTTCAGAACGTTCAGGCTTTTTGGTCTGACAAGCGAAGGCACGTCTGGTTAGACGATGCGGTGGATACATTTGTCATCGAGGTCGAGGATAACGTCATCAGGATTTATGTAGTCACTACCCGTCGAGCAAGGACGCTGGGCTCACGCGTTTTTGTGTTTCCTTTTTTTGAAGGAATGGATGCATGCGAGGTCTTACGCGACGTCATTATACAGTTTTACAGAGCGAACATTCCGCGTGAGATCCGCGTTCCTTTCGATTTTGAAGATCGTCGCGATGCAACGCGGGAGTTGAGCCGCAAGTTCGGCCGCCCCGCAAAGATCGTCGTTGAAGGCCCCACGCCTGAAAGAATTACCGCACTGAAGGCGTTGGCACGTACAAAACTCGACGCCGGGCTCGAGAGTTTGAAACCGGTCGTTACGCCGGCGCAAATCGGAAAAAGCCTGAAGAAATTGTTCGGGCTTAAACGCTCGCCGTCACGGATTGAAGCTTTCGATGCAGCTCATATCTCAGGCAGTTTTGCGACGGCCGGAAAGTCGGTGTGGGAAAATGGCCGACTTATAACGGATCAGTATCGAGCATCGTCTTCAGAACATACCAGCGAGCTTGCCACTTTGGGCGAATTCATCGACAAACAATTCGCGGCCGACAAGAATTCTCTGGCTGGGATGATCCTGGTCGATGGTGGGAAGGGGCACGTCAACGCCGCTTTGACAGTGCTGTCTAAATTATCCCTTGACGTTCCTGTAGTTGGAGCGGTAAAGCCGCGAGGCAAGCATGGCGACATCTCGCATTTTCTTACAGCGGACGGCCGACGGATCGATTTCAATCCGTCCGTTGCGGCGATGCGAGTTTTGAAGCTCTTGCGGGACGAGGCCCATGATCTTGCAAACGCCGCCCACGGCCAAAGTCGCGACATGGCACATTTTTACGAACTTGCCGGTATCTTGCCGTCTTTGAACGAAAAAGAGCGGCAGATACTGCTCGCACGTTTCGGTTCGATAAGGAAGATCATACAAGCAGGCGCGGAAAAAATCGCTGTGGTCATTGATTCCGATCGTTATGATGCAATAGCCGCCGATCTTAAAAATTTCAAAAATGGCCGGAGCAAAAAAAATCTCCCTTTGATCGTCCCGGTCCGATACGACGATCCAAACGGCCTCGCCGGCGATCTCAGGCCTATAAAATCCGCCAACCGCTCGCGGCGTTCGTCCTAGGTGGAATCGAAAAATATGAGGAAAAATCAGCTATTCGCAATTTCTTTCGCTTGGTAATCCAGCTTACTTACATTTTGGAGGAATCAGGTTAAGGTCGTTTGCAAACAGACACTTAAAGCAGTACCGACCGAGCGATAACATGCTTGCCGAGGTATTGTTCGCGTTACGAATGCGAATACTATCTTTCACAATCTATTACCTTAAACTGCGTGCAGGAGCTTATTTCGGCACTCACCAGACCCATGGGCCATTGACCCTGAAATGGCGTTGGGAAACGTGGCACAGGCTGCGAAAGGCCGAACGCAAATACGCTTCTGCTGGTACTTTTGCCCATCTGCGGGACGACCTTACGCGTATTTGGAAGATGCTTGTAAGTTAGTCTGTTTACTGCAATTAGACCTTCGCCACTACCTATCGAACCTAGAAAAGTATCTTAATCTCGGTGCGTTCAACGCTGAGGACGCAAAGCAAGACGCGGAGTTCGATGACGAAACCGCTGAACAGCGGCCAGCGTTCGACAAGAGACAACCGCGCAAAGCGTTCTTGGCATCGTTCGTACGGAGTAGGTAAGATAGGAATGTTATGAGATTTGCACTATTCATAATCTTGTCAGCTTTTTTTACGGTTTCCGCGGCCGCTCAGTCGTTTTTGCAGGCAATGTACAACGTGGACAAGAGCCTGGGACAAGCGGTTGCCGAGAAGGGGTTCAAGCCGGCATTTTTAGAGTTTTTGGCCGAAGATGCAATTATCTTCAGGCCTGAAGCGGTCAACGGTCATGAGTTTTTGCGAAACGGCGGCGACCCGTATCAGGGCAAACTTCGCCGTTCGATGACGTTCGCGGACATTTCGACCAACGGCCTGTTAGGTTACACAACAGGCGAATGGACGCTTACTCAAAAGACAAAATCGGGAAAGCCATTCGACAAGATCGGACAGTACGCAACCGTGTGGCAGAAACGTTCGGACGGACGATACAAAGCGATTCTGGATATTGAAACATCGCACGACCCTTATGACAAAAAGAAAAAGCGGCGACCGACCAGTCCGCCGACGCCGATCGTGCCTGAAACGAATTTTCGACGAATTTCTGCCGCCGACGCCACAATGAATTTTTTAAAGCTAAGCATGACCGGCAAGGGCCTGGGTGGGGCGTACGACAAATTTGCGGATGACGAGGTAAGGCTGCTGCGTGAAGGCTTGCCGCCGATCATCGGCCGTGGAAAGGCCGAAGAAGAGATGGAACGATACAAGGCCGTCGATTTTCCAACCAGGGTTTCCCAATTCGAAACGGCCGACATGGCGTACTCCTGGAACCCCTGTTCTTATTCGGACAGCAACGAAGGAATGGAGAAGGGAAATTGCCTTCACATCTGGAAGCTCGAAGGCGAAAAGTGGCGGATAGTGTTGGGCGTGTTCGCACGCGTTACCAATCAAACCATTCCGGTGCTTACCGAAAAGAGCCGTCCGACAAAATAGACGGGCCTAACTTCAAAGACCGTCTCATTTTTATTGTCAAAATGAGACGGGTTAAGCTTCATGTCTGCAACGATTAGGTTCGATTTCGTCTCACTAGGTTTGCAAGATAACAAAGTGAGACGATTTCGGCCTTAAATGATGTAATAAAATAGGTTACGCCTATAATTCGATTATTTTTGAAAGCACCGCCGACACTACCTCCCCGCCAACACATCGCACGATTCAAGTTTTCAAACACCAAACCTGCTGCAAAGCAGGCACGGGACCATCTTCACACTCGTTGCGTAGATTGTCAAGAATTTTATGTATGCAACATCGTTCAAAAACCAGTGAAGTAGAAAGGCAATAACCAAGAGATTCAATAACGTCGGGGTGACACCTATTGGCGCTAATTTAAGGATAAAGAACATTGAAGTCCCTGAGAGGGACAAATTCAATTTGCATCAATCGACCTTAGTTCACCATTGTACGCGTCCTCTGAGCTCAAATTGACAATGTAAAATTGATGATTCTTCTTCGAAGCCGGTAATTTTACTTTTTCAGAAACGAAACGAATTCGTTTTCATCACGCGTAAGGCCTTCGAAGGTGGCTGAAATCTCACCCGCCGGAGTGATGAGCGCGTAGAGCGGTAAAGCTACGGTCCCGAATTTTTGTTCCTGCATTTTTTGAAATCCTTCATACGGCTCGCCTTCGCCGTCGGTGTAGAGGCGGACGCGGACGAACTTTTCAAGCTCGGTTCGAACGGCCGGTTTGGGAAACATGTTTGCTTCCATCCAACGGCAGTTCGTGCAGGTGTAGCCGGTGAAGTCGATGAAGAGTTTTTTGTTTTCGGCTTTAGCCTGATTGAGGGCGGCTTGATAATCGTTAGTCAGCCAGGAAAGCTCGCCGCTCATCGGAGAGCCGCCGCCGATCGAAGACGCAGTTTCTTTCGCGGGCGGCAGAAAAGATTCAAGCTCGCCGAGCCGCGTTCCGAAAAGTCCGGTCAGAAGATAAAAAGCGAGTGTTCCGAAAAGGAACGCGTTGAGCACGCGGACAAGTCCGATCGAGCGGTCTTCGGAATCGTGAGCGAAGCGAAAAACTCCGAGAAGGTATAGAAACGTCAGTATTGCCAATGCAATCCAGCCGGCAATCACAACTTCGCGTGTAAAGATGTCCCAGCCCCAGACAAGGTCTACGTTCGAAAGGAACTTCAACGCCGCCCCGATCTCCAAAAAGCCCATCACGACCTTGACCGAATTCATCCAGCTCCCCGAACGCGGCAGCGAATGCATCAACTGCGGCGCGACGGCCAGGATGAAAAAGGGAAGTGCAAAAACGGACGAGAACGCGAGCATTCCGACGATCGGATAAAAGAGATCGCCCTGCGCGGCCGCGACCAAAATCGTGCCGACCAGCGGAGCGGTGCAGGTGAATGAGGTCAGCGAGAACGTCAGCCCCATCAGCAGCAGACCGATCGTCCTGCCCGAATCTTTTGAGCGGGTAAAGCCGTCGAGCTTTGTCAGAACGCTCGATGGTACGCCGAGGTTGTAGGCCCCGAGCAGACTGAACGCGAACGCAAGAAAGATGCCCGTGATCAGAAGATTTACATACGGGTTTGCCGCAAAACGGTTTATTCCGGCGGCGCCAAACACGACCGCGAGAGCAACACCCAGGCCGGTAAACGTGAAAATAATGCCGAACGCATAGATCAGCGCGTCGCGGATCGACCCTGCGGTGGATTCCGAACCGTGTTTGGTGAAATAGGAAACCGTGATCGGGATCATCGGGAACACACACGGCGTCAAAAGCGACAGCGCACCAAACGTCATCGCCAGCCAGATGAATCCCCAGATCGGTTGATTATTAATGTTGCTTTCGGCGGGCCGAACCGCGGCTGCCGAAGTATTAACCTCGCTTTCCGGGCCGTTCATCGGCGCCAACTCGGTGTTCGAAGCCAGATTGGCATCCGTGCCGGTATTTGCGTTTGCATCGGACGATACGTTGGCGTTGGCACTGACGTTCGCGTTTGTGTTCGCGTTTGGTGTTGGAGTCGGCGTCGCGGTGGGCGTAGGCGAAGCCGCTGCTACCCTTCCGGCCGCTATCGTGACTGCCGAAGCCAGTTTGACCGTTTTCGGCGGAAGGCAGACGGTGTCATTGCAAACCTGATAACGGATACTCGCGTTTAGAGTCTGCGGCCCTTCGGCCGTGCCTTCGGTCACGGTGAAAGGAACGTTGAAAACGGCGCTTCCGGCATAGGATTCGGTGTTGATGCCGAAGTTCGCGTCCATTTTGACCTTAGGCCGCGGGCCTGAGACGGAACCCATTTTGAACGGTCCTTCGCCAAGGCTGATGCGGGTCGGAATCGGGCCGCCGGCACCTTGCGAGATCGAGTACATGTACCACCCGCCCTCGATGCTGGCCGAAATTTTCGCAGTGCCTTTTCCGCCCGACGGCACGCTGGACGGCGAGACGCTCATTGACAGCGACACCGGATTCTGGCCCGCGGCCGATATACAAAACGCGGCGGCAAAAACCGTCGCGAGCAGATACGTGTAAGTTGACTTTAAATTACGCACAAAAAAACTTGGCCGATCAGCCGCTCCGATAAACAATCCCACAACAGGCCGGATTTATTTCTTCGCAAGGATGCCGGACACGATTTTTTCCGTGTCATCCTTTTCGCCGATGGTCGCAAGGATGTTTCCATCACCATCAACGACAACCTTGGTCGGCAGCTTCGTAACGCCGAAAACCTTAACGGCGACCGGCAAGGAAGTTTCCGCATTTGCTTGCAGCCAGTTTACGCCGCGAGCTTTGACGATCTGTTTGGCACGGGCTGCGGCTTCCTTTGCAAATTCGGGGTCGGATGCGTCTTCGTCGCCGATCGTCTCGCTGTTCATGCCAAGAATTTCAAAGTTCTGAGCTTTGTACGTCTCGTACAGCTTTTTTAGTTTCGGAATGTCAGCCAAACAGGGGCCGCACCAGGTCGCCCAAAAGTCGATCAAAACGATCTTGCCTTTGTATTCCGAAAACTTGCGCTTCTTGCCGTCAAAATCGACAAAGTCGAAATCGGCGATCTTTTTTTCGGTTTTCGCTACAGTCGCGTCAGACGTGGACGACGCAGTCGGCTGCTGTGCCCAAGTTCCTATTGCAGCGGTCGTTAAAAATATTGCGGCGGTTATAAATCGAAACATATTTACACTTTCAGACGGTTAACTAAGGCTTATGCCCGATTCTAATCATACTATATGGTTGCCGGACATCGCTCAATCGGATGCGAGAGAGAAGGAAATGGCGGCCTGAAGAAAACGAGGTTGGCGGAAAAGCCGGTTTCTGTCGCTGAAACGACAAAAATTCAATAGAGGAGATCTGAAAAGACGGATTTGATCTAAGCTCCGTTGGGAGCGGAATATTTGTAGGCTTAAAACGGCTGATGTCCTAAAGCTCCGTAGGAGCGCCATGCGCTTTATTTGTCGTACTAACGTGTCGCTCCTACGGACCTTAGGTAGTTTCTACTGCCCTTTTCTACAAACATTTGGCTCCGCTAGAGCCGATCAAATGACTTTGCTATTTAGCGATCTTTATTTTAATTCCAATTTGGAAGCTTTCGGCTTTTGCTTTTGGAGATATCGCCAACCGGACGCCGCGTTCTTCGCGTTCGCCTTTGTCCACGCTGCCGGGACGGCCGGGAGCGGTCAGAACATTTTTTTCGATCACGGTTTGAAAATCCTTAGCGTTTTGAACTTCGACCATCAGGCTCGGCTTGCCCGGCTCGAACTCGAAAGCTCCGTTTCGCACGACAATTTCGGTGTCGCTGTGCAGGTAAGAGATGATCGACAGGGGTCGTGACGTTTTGATGTCGTCATCGACGTGAAATTCGCCGGGTGACTTGAACGTGAACTTTCTGATGAATTTCTCGACTCCGACCTCGGGTTCGTAGGCCGGTGCAAGATCTGCGGTGATAACAGCCCCGCCGTTTGCGAACCGAACGTCAGTTAGACGGATTTGGGTCATGCGGTCATATGAGACGCCGGCAAAAGCATCGTGCCCTTTGCCCTCTTTTGCCTGTCCTTTGCCGTCGAAAACTATCGTGTTGTGGTGTTCGGTCAGCGGCACTCCCGCGTAACCCGAATCACCGGTCAAATACCGTCCGCCGGACCAGATGATAAAACCGCCCGCGTCGGGATGGGCGTGGCCGCTGGAGAGGCGCCAGTCGGGAAAAGCTTTTACCTTTGCGGCGGCAGAATGTCCTTCGGGCGGCCCGGCCTTGAAGGCGAAGGCGGTAGCATCGTCGTTCCACGAGCTGCGCCAAAAGACGACGCCGTGGTCTTTGAAGTAATGGTTTGTCGGCTGTTTATCGATCGGGACGGCCTTGATCGACGGGTTGTACCAGATGAATGTCCAGAACTCTTCCGCATTGACCTGGCCCATCGACTTTAGCCAATCGGCGACGCCCTGGGCCTCGGCGTTTCCGTAACGGTTCGCGAGGTTATAGATGATGTTGTAGTTGGTGCGGAATTTTCCGTTGATGCGTTCGCGGGCATAATCGTCGCCTTTGCGGGCACGCGTAACGGGACCGGCATAAATATCTCCGAAATCGAAATTAAATTCGCCGCCCGGCAGCGTTATGTGCGAGACGTATTTGTGAGCCGTCTTAAAACCCGGCGTGGTTTGGTAAAGGTCTTCGCCGGTGGCCTGAGCATGTGCGTCCATGTAGTGCACCAGCCACGGCGTCGAGAATATCCAGTACTCCATGCTCTCGTAAAAATAGCCGTCTTCGGTATAGGTGGCGAGCACTCGGTCATAAATCGCGCGTGAATTTGCGGCCCATTCGGCGGCTTCGGGAACTTCGCCCATGAGTGCATAGGCGGTCACGGCAAGTCCGGCAATCGGGATGAATGTGTGGTTCTGGCTGTACGCGTAAGTCTTTCCGCTTTTAGCTTTGAAAAAGTCGTGGAGCAAGCGTGCCTGTTTGACCAATTTTTCGCGTATGCGCGTGCGTTCGTCCGGCGTCAGGTCGTTGTAGAGAAGATCGTAGCCCCAGCCCATTCCGTACAGCAGATGCCCGGCGGCGAGATCGACATTTGGTTTGTTATAGGCGTAACCCCATATGTCATAACTGATGCCGGCGTCGATGTATTTTTTCGCTGCGTCGAGATATTTTTTGTCGCCTGTGATCTTGTAGACGAACGCGGCCTCGGCAATGCCGATGCCGACCTCGTTCTGCACGCGTCGCTCTTGCGCCGGTGCCGCGGCCGGTTCGGCCGTCAAAGCCCGAACGCGCGAAAGCGCAGTTTGCCAAAGCTCTTTCTGCGTTTTTGCTTTTTCTCTAAGCGCATCGATATCGGCCTGCGTCATGTACACACGCGGATGCACGCCTTCGAGCTCCTTGCGGAGTGACGACGGTTTTGATCTCGCGATGGCAACCAGCGGATGTTCGCCCTTTAATTTGCTGTGCGAAGCTTTTTCGGCTTCGAGTTCCTGCTTGTCCTGAGCGACGGCGAAGCCGAAAAGGAGCGCACATAGACTTAGAGAAAGAAGAATCTTGTTTTTCATATGGCATTAAAAATCCGCAAATTCTGCGATCACTCTTTGAGAAGCCTGTCTTCGATCCATTTATTGATACGGTCACCCTGCTCCTGCGAATTTGCGTGGCCCATCTCCAGTCCTAAAAGCAGTGTTTTGGGAGAAGAGATCACATTGTAGGATGCGTAAATCGAGGTCGGCGGACAGACCTCGTCGTTAAAGCCCCACGAATAAATGCCGGGAACCTTTAGGCGACGCGCAAAATTTACGACATCGTAATAGGCGGCCGTTTCGAGTTTTTCTTTTGTCCGCATTTTCACGTCATGGAATTGACGCGGCCAGCCGCCGGCGCGGTTTGCGGTATAACCGGCCATGTCGGACATTGCTGGGTAAGAAGCCGCCAACCCCTTGACACGCGGGTCGAGCGCGGCGGTGACGATCGCCAAAGCGCCGCCCTGGCTTCCGCCTATCACGCCCAGATTTCGTCCGTCGTATTGGGGCAGGGAAGTGAGAAAATCATTGGCACGAACTACCGACAGAAAAACGCGGCGATAATAATAGTCGTCGCGGTCGTCCATGTTGTAGAGCATGTAGCGGTTCAGCGCACCGTTCCGCAGATCGTCGTAAAAGCTTTGCGGCTGCGTGACGGGAATGCCGTGAATGCCGATTTCGAGCGTTATGATTCCGCTCTCGGCCATCGCAATCTGGCCGGTATATGGCCGGACACCGGCACCGGGTACGCGGAGAAGGGCGGGGAATTTTTGATTTGGTTTTGACGTTTTCGGCACCGCAAGGATGCCGTAAATTCGGCTGACCGGACTGAAACCTGATCCGACCGTCTGAAAGCTTACGTGGTAAAGATCTGCCTTAGGCGTAGAAGACGCGGGGAGAAAGTCCATCTTTGGCTCGACCGCGATCTTCGCCAGTTTTTCCTTTCCGTCACTCCAAAACCGATCAAAATCGGCAGGCTCGCCGACCACAGGCTTGATCAGATCGGGCCGATATCCAGCAGTGGCCAGCCCGCGATAGGTCCGCCCGTTTTTTTCAACCGTTGCAATACATCTAAAAAATCCAGGCTCCTTCATTCCGGGCGTTTCTATCATCACCGGCTGGGCTGCTGTCGTGACCGTTTTCTCCATGATCGGCGGCATCATTTCCGGGCCGCACGCGTATTTCAAAGGCAAGCCCGCTACGTGCGCATTGTTCAACGTTACCCCAACCGTAAATCTGGCCGGCTGATTCAGTTCATAAGTCCAGTCTGGCCGGTCAAGAGACACACGGATTTGATACGTGCCGATCGAATCCTGTGTCGCGGCGGTCAGGCACACGAAAAGGATTAAGAGGATTGAGGCTACAAGTTTCTGTTTCATCAAGAAAGTATATGGGAGGGGGAGACTCCCGTCGATCTGTATTACCTTAGAAAGTCAAACGCACGGCGAACTGCATTTCACGGCCTTCGTTTGCCGTCAGGCGAAATTCTCCGGCGTCCGATGCATCGAGAATGTGCTGCGGAACCAGGAAGTTCGGCCGATTAAGAGCGTTGAAGACTTCCCAGCGAAGCTGGAGTTTTGTCCTCTCGGCCAAACGAATGTTCTTGAAAAGCGAGAGATCGACACTTTGAAACCCTGGTCCGATAACAATGTTGCGGCCCGAGTTTCCAAACAAATCAGGATTACCCGGCGTGGAGACGGGTCTGTCAAAAGCTCCGGGGTTAAAATATAAGCCGGCCGGAACATTCGCCATCGGATCGCCGATGAGATTCGGACGACCGCCGGATGTATCAGGAGCGTTGTACGCCGGCGTAAACGGACGACCGGACAAAGCGGTGGCGATTCCGTTCAACTGCCAGCCGCCCAGGAAGATCTCAGTTATTCCGTTTGATCCGGAGAAAAATTTTCTGCCCTTTCCGAAAGGCAGATCGTAATTGAAACTTGCCGAAAACTGATGAGTTCGGTGGAAATCGGCGAGCGCCCATTCGTTGCGAAAATCGTATATGTCCTGCGGGCCTCGCTGCGAAGCGGTGGTCGAATTGTTCGTGTTCGAATTCTGATCCATCGCTTTTCCAAACGTGTAGGAGGCCAAAAGGGTCAGTCCATTCTTCGACCGCCTGCGCACGGCGACTTGCATTGCGTGATAGCTCGAGTTCACTTCCTGAGATTGGTAGGTGATGTCGCCGAGAGCAGGAAAGCGGCGGGCATTTATCGGACGACCGTCTGTGCCTAATGCTCCGGTCGGATAATTGAAATTAAGGTTGTATCGCATTCCCAGATAACGGCCGAGGGAACCAACATAGCCAATCTCGAAACCCAGATCAGTCATCAGCTCGCGTTCGAGCGTCAGGTTGAACTGATAGAGCTCCGGCGTTTGCGCATCGGTCGGTATTCCTTGAGGCGTCGTTACACCTTGCAGATTGGTCCGATCAGCCGGAAACGGATTGTCGAGCGTAAGCGTGAAGTAGTTTGCCGTCGCCGTGCTGGCGCGGTTGAACGATTGACGATTCAGATAGGGATAGTTATTTGCCAGCTGCTGCCGGGCCGGATTGATCGTCTCGGTGCTGTAGAAGATACCTGCACCGCCGCGAACAACGGTCTTGTCGTCGTTAAACAGCTTAAGCGCAAAGCCGACGCGCGGGGCGACGTTGTTGTTGTCCGTTTTAACCAATGAGCGCGGAAGCCCGAGGCTTGAGCCGTCTACGCAGATCAACGTTCCATTTGTCTCCCTGAACTCGCCACCGGCACACGCCGTTAAACCAAGCTCGGGAATGAAATTCGAGATGCGATTGGTCTTCTCGTAAAGATACGGCGTGTAGTCGTATCGCAGGCCAAGGTTAAGTGTCAGCCACCGGGTAACTCGCCAATTATCTTGCAAATAAAAAGCCGATTGCCAGGCAATCAGATCGGCAGGTTCCGACCCGATCTGTCTCTGCGTTGAATCCGGAAGTCCATATAGAAGGTCTGCAAATGAGTTTGCTCCGGAAACGGTAGCGTTTAATGGATTAGAGTATCTTCCGCGAAAACGGAAATCACCACGTACATTACGAATGTCGCTTTCAATGTAATTCGGACGAACGAGGTCGACGCCGAACTTGAAATTGTGATTTCCGACGATCCACGTAACTGAATCGCTGATAGAAAGATTCCTGTACAAGTAGTTGAATGGAATGTTCGCACTGTCACCCGTATCCGGAAAACCATCTATGCGGATCGCGGGAAATCCCCACAAATCTTGCTGAGACGAGGTCGGCAACCCGGCTAAGCCGAGCAGGGCAACGTAGTCCTGGTCGTTATTCTCGTTAAGGATGCGGTTGTCGGTGTCCAAAAGGCCGATGCGAAAGTCGTTCACCAGGGTCGGCTTAAACGAATGCGTATCGCCAAAAGCGTAAGAGTTTTGACGATACCTCTGGTTTCGCAGGAAGCCCGGATAATTGATGCGTCCGGCCTGCGGCTGATATGCATCACGATTATCGAGAGAATACCGAAAATAAAAACTGTTGTTATCGCTAAGCTTATGGTCGATCTTTGCCGAGAAAAGATTTCTCGGCAAAATATTAGTAAGCACCGAAAACTTATAGTCCTCAGACCCGTTTGGGCCGGTGGCCCGCGGCAGGAACCCCATAATACGTTGAGCTATCGCGCTGTTCGCCGGCAGGATATTCGGGAACGCCGGATTAACCGTGAGCGGTATCACGTTCAGAACCGGGCATTCGACCTTGGTTATAGCCCCGTTCGACGGGTTTCTAGATAAACATGTAACGCGTCTGGTGTCGTCGTTACATGGGTTCGTGACCGAAGTGTTCACGGCACTGCCGGGCACGCAGACGCCGGTATTCTGACCGCTCCCGCGAATCGCACTGAAATCTCCGCGATACCATGCTTCATTCGGCGCTTCCGAGTCGGAGAAAACCGATCGAACTTCCCTGAGCTGTTCGAAGCTTACGAAGAAGAAGGTCCGGTCTTTGCCGCTGTCAAACAATTTGTCGCTCTCGCCAAAGCTCAGAAACGGAAGCGGCCCACCGAAAGTCGCTCCGAACTGGTGTCGTCTGAGTACCTTATCGTCAAGCTGGTCCGCAAGAGCATTTCTCGCATCGAAAAAGTCGTTCCGAATAAACTCAAATGCACTGCCCGAAAATCGGTTAGTGCCCGATTTTGAAACGACACTGATCTGGGCCCCGGCAAGACGCCCGTACTCAGCACTGTAGGTCGATGTGGAAACTTTGA
>CADEEU010000032.1:0-8693 GCA_902826385.1 uncultured Acidobacteriota bacterium
CGATCGATCTTGGCGAGCTTGAAATACAGCTTTTCGGCTCGACAAGGTATCTGTTGATCGACTCGGTCGGCATACTTGCCTCGGACGGACGGAACGAGGGGCGCATCATCACCATCCGCGACATCACCGACCGCCACCGTCAGAAACTGTCGCTCGAGGCAATGGCGTTTCACGATCCGCTGACGAGGCTCGCAAATCGACGCAAGTTCCAGGAAGAGGTCGAACGTGCTATAACACAGGCCGAAGGCAGACAAGAGCCGTTTGCGATACTTTATTTCGATCTAAACAGATTTAAAGTGGTGAACGACACATTGGGCCACGAAACAGGCGACGAGTTGTTAAAGTACGTAGCGGCCCGCGTTGCCTCGACCCTGCGTAAGCCCGACCTGCTGGCGCGTCTCGGCGGCGACGAGTTTGCGCTTTTGCTGCACAACTGTGACGAGAACGGCGCCGATATTGTGCTTGATCGCTTGATCGACAACGTACAGCGGCCGTTTAGGGTAGGGAACAACACGCTGATCGCCGAACTGAGCGTCGGCGCGGCTTATTATCCAAAAGACGGCGACGACCTAACACAGCTTTTACGAATAGCGGACAGCCAAATGTATCGTGCGAAGATCGCTTCCAGAAATAATCCGCCGTCCGACGCCGCTGTTCAATTACCAAGCACGCACGCAATGTAGTGCGTTAATCAAGATCAACTTTTGAAATTATTTCGTTTGTACGTATCTCGCCGGATGCGACGACCTTTGCGTTGATTCCTCTGAGGTTGTGCGCGCGGCCGAAATCGGAGTTCGCAAATTTCATCGCGTCGATGCCGAACCGCTCGACAAACTTTTTACAGCCCAGATGCGGGATTTCCGTAACTTGTATTATTGCGGAACCTACGCTTAGCCGCACGCCCGGCGGGAGATTGGCCGGGCTCAGGTCGAAGTCTACAAAAAGCTGGTCGCCCGCGAGCTGCACGCGGTCCCGATGACCGGCAATGAGCAAGGCAAAACGATAGTTCATCACATTAAGCTGCATTTCCGGATGACCTTTGCCGTCGTTCGTCCGCGAACTGCCGCGGCTAAGCCAGTTATCGCCAATCAAACCGTTTTCGACATCCAGCACGCCGGTTTCGATGATCTCGCGCTCGTTTACCTTTGGCCGGCGGACGATCATCTCAAGCACGCCGGCATCTTTTGGTGAAAGAAGTACTTGTGCAATGCCCGATTCTATTTCGGCGTGACCAAGATGATTGTTGAAAAGACGCCCTTCCATAAATTCAACTTTGCGTGGGATCAAAGAGTTAAGAACAACACTTTACACCCTAATCGGTTTCGCGGAAAATTAAGAGGTATGCCGTTACGAACGATCTTTCTTTTCGCGATGTTCGCGTGTTTCGCGGGCACTATTCTTCCGCAGCAGCAGCCATCGGCAACACCCGCCGCGAAGGAACCGATCAAAACCAACGCCCGTCCCACACCCGTGCCGCCAAAGGCAAGGCCGGAACCGTTCGATAAGGCCGATGCGGCGACGATGGCGAGCAAGTGCGTCACGTTCGACACCGAGGCGGGCTTGATAGAGATGGAGATGTTTCCGGAGCACGCACCGGAATCGGTGAGGAATTTTTTGAATCTTTCGGCGACGGGTATGTTCGATACGACC
Organism: uncultured Acidobacteriota bacterium; assembly: GCA_902826385.1. Classification (GTDB taxonomy): domain Bacteria; phylum Acidobacteriota; class Blastocatellia; order Pyrinomonadales; family Pyrinomonadaceae; genus OLB17. The sequence continues at coordinate 1,651 of CADEEU010000032.1, forward strand.
GTTTTCGGCCGCGTCGTTCCGGGTTTTGTTATTCAGGGCGGCGATCTTTATTCGCGAGAGGGCAAGGTCACATATGAGATCGGCATGCGCGCACGCCGAACGCTTCCGGACGAGCCGAACAAGGTCCTCCACGAACGCGGCATTCTTTCAATGGCCCGCGGCGAAGAAGCGAACACCGCCATGACCAGCTTTTTTATATTGGTAGGCACGGGAGCGCACCTGGACGGAAAATTTGCTGCCTTCGGCCGAGTAACAAAAGGAATGGAAGCTGTAGACGCGATCAATAAAGCCGCCGTGACCGACGAAAAACCGGAGAAGCCCGTAAGGATCAAGAAAGCGACCGTCGGACCATGCAAAAAGGCAGAGCCACCTGCGTAAGCGGGTGGTGCTGAGCCGATACGGAAATCAACTTCAGGAAATCTTAATTCCCGGCCACCCGCTTACGCAGGTGGTTCTGCCAGATCGAGGTCGAGCGTCATTCTGTACTCATTCGCCATCGACGGGTGGCCGTGGGCCATTGAAACGTCGATGCCTTTGCGGTAGGTTTCGATTGCCTTTTCACGATTGCCTGACAACAAGTAGGCGTTCGCCAGTGTTCCGTACGCGTTGCCTTCGTCATCGGTTTTTGCAATATAACCCTCCAGCATCTCGATCACGTCCTGATGCCGGCCTGCTTTTTCATACTCCTTGGCGAGCCCGAACATCACCATCGTGTTGTCCGGGTCCGCCGCAAGCATTTGTTCGAAAACTTCGATACGGTCTGACATGTCGTTAACTGCAATGTTTATCGTATGTAAACGCCCACAGTGTCCGAAAGTTTTTGCAAGGTCTTCGGTGCGTCCGCGGCCGCGACAGGTGGTTCGCCCAGGATTTCCTTCGCCGATTTCTGATACACGGCCTGGTTCATGTCCTGGTCCTGCGAGATGACGACGCCTTTTAGAGAAACGCCCGCGAACAGGCCTTTGCTTCGCGAATAGCTTAGAATCTCGGCATCGAACGTTGCATTGGTCGTAGCGGCCGCGGTTCGTCCGACCGGTCCGGCTGCGACGCTGCCCTCACCGCCGAGCTCGAACTTGTCCGCGATCAGGTTTTTCAATCCCTTTTCATTCATTATGACCAGAACGTAATCCGTCTTTTGCCCGCCGATCTGAGCGCCGAAACTGCCGCCTGCCATATTAAGAAACGCCGGAGCGCTCCAGCCAGAGCCGACGCGGCGAATCGCTACGCCTTTACCGCCCTGTCCGCCAACGATGAACGCCGCTTTTACAGTGCCGGGAAACACGACTATCGCCTTTGCCTTTTCGAGAAGCTCACGCGGAATCGACTTCTCGGCCACTTTCATAACCTCCTGAACAACTTCCGACGCGTCGTCTACGCGGTCCACCGCCGCTTTCAGCTCTTTGCCAGTGCTCTTGTTCTGGGCCGTGACGCCCGACACAAGTTCAAATGATGCCGCTAACGAAAATACGAATACAAAAATTAATGATCGCATTACTGCCTCCCTGTGATTGTGATTATAGAAGCCAAGAAACGATTCTGCACATCGCCGGGGAGAGGGCAATTCGAAAAAATTCTAAAAAAGCCGCGATTGGACTGGCTCAGGCTTAACCTGAACCGGTTCCGGCAAGGTGTGACCGGTCAACCCAAGTCGCTTAGCGTGAAAATCGAAAAGACGTTTGGTTACTTCCCACTGCTCGGTCTTGCCCTCGCCGCGTTCTTTGTAAGTTCGATGCCGCAGAGAGCCGCCGCGTTCGCGCGTTATTGTATTGACGATCTTGCTTACGCGTGTCGGCGGCAGCCGCTCGTGCATCTTTTGCACGAAATACTCTTCGATCGAATCCGTGTCCAAATGCAGCATCGACATAAATGCACGGCTTGCCCCGCTCTCCTTTGCCTTTTGAAGCAGGCCCGGAATGTCTGATTCGTTATAACCCGGAATCACTGGTGCGAGGCCGATTCCCGTCTTTATGCCGGCGTCGGACAGTGTTTTCATCGCCCGAAAACGGGCCTCGGGCACGGGCGTGTACGGTTCGAAAGGATTCGATTTTTCTTTTGTGAGAAAGGGCAGCGAGAAAAATACCGTTACCTTTAGTCTTTTTAGAATATCGATATCCCGCGTAACGAGCGGGCTTTTGGTGATAACGCCTACGGGCACACCGAACTCGGCGCAGATTTCGAGACATTTGCGCGTGAGTTGGTACTCGGCCTCCAACGGAATATACGGATCGGTCGCGAACGAAAAGTCGAGATGCGGCATTTTGTCGCGCGTCTTTTTCAACTCTTCGCGAAGCAGCTTTGGCGTGTTGGGTTTAACGACGATCTTCGTCTCAAAATCCGTCCCCGCGCCATAGCCGAGATATTCGTGATACTGCCGTGCAAAACAGTAGGTACACCCGTGTACGCAGCCGCGATAACAGTTCACCGTGTAACGCCAGCCTCCTTCCCAGTCCGACGCAAACGCTTTGGTTATGACTTTTTTCGTCGCCGTCTCGACAAAAACCTCAAGCTTAGTCGGCGGCGGCTCGCCTACGTATTCCGAGGAGTAACGATTGTAGGGATTCGGAGGATTTTTTATTTGCCGCATGGAAAACTGGTGTACCATAAATAGGACAGCGTGTCAATTTTGACGCACTTGTTGGTTGAGGGTACCGCGTTGAGAATGGATGATAAGGGTTTACGATTCAAGGCATTCAAACTAAAATACCTGTATGGCCCTTGCGAAACTGAAAACCAAGGTTAGCGTCGAAGATTATCTGACCGGCGAGAATGATGGCAGGGAGCGTCACGAATTTGTTGCGGGCGAAGTTTACGCAATGGCGGGCGGGAGTATTATGCACAACCGCATATGCGGAAATATATTCGCCGCTCTTCGGTCCAAATTGATCGACAGTGAGTGCGACGTTGTAATCAACGACGTTAAAATTAAAACCTCCGAATCCTCTTTTTACTATCCAGACGTGTTTGTCGCCTGTGACAAATCGCCTCAAAGCTCTTATTTTCGGGAAGAACCCGTCCTGCTAGTAGAAGTTGCATCGCCCTCCACCCGTCAAATAGATCGGCGAGAGAAACTCCGTGCATATCAACAAATGGAGAGCGTCAATGAGTACGTTTTGGTCGAACAGGACAAAATGCACGTCGAACTTCACCGACGACAGACAAATGGAGGCTGGATCACATATTTCTACAACGACAGTGATCTGGATGTTGAGATTGAATTTCAATCGGTAGGATTGAAGACCAATCTTGAAGAAATCTACGCACGCGTGACCTTTCCTGAACATCCTGAGACGCTTGAGGGCTGATCAACTCATACGTCGAGTTCTTCTACTTTGTAATTGGTTAAGCGGCAAACGTTCAGCCCGATTCCCATAAGAATAAAAAACACCATCGCGACTTCCTGATCGCCGAGGTTGTAATGCACCAGGCCGCTGGTAAAAAAACCGATCATTCCGCCAAGACAGCCGAGCAGGATGCCGGTCGAGCGCCAGTCGGGCGATTTCAGATTTGAAATTTGAGATCTGAGATTTCGCCACAGCGTTCTGGCATAAACACCCAGAACTGCAAGCCACAGCAGCAAGGCAGGCAATCCGCGTTCGGCCAGAAGCTGTATCGGCGTTGAATGAAAATGGCCCATCGGCTGCCAGCCTTTGTCGAACAGGTTCCATTCCTGCCAGTGTTTTTGCAGCGAGTCCATACCGACGCCGAAGATCAGATGCCGCGGGTTTTCGGTCCACAGACGCACGCCGTCACGCCACATCATTTGGCGATACTGCGTCGAAAGATCGTTCGGGTCGAAGAAACCGACCTCGCGGTTTTGCTGCAGGATAAAAAGGCCGATGGCCGCGGCGGGAACGCCGATTGCAAATGCCGCGACCAGCCAACGGCGGCTGGCCCCCAAAAGAAAGATCACAAGGCCTGACACCATGAATGCCAATTGCGAGGCACGCGTTACCGTCAAAAGCAAAGCGACGCATATGCCGGCGAGCGACACAAACAAAGCGGCAAAAATAAACCGCGACCTGTTTGCCGAATCAAAACTTCGCCCCGAAAAAAATCCAGCGACCAGCAAACCAAGCACGAGCGACGCGATTAGTTGCAGAACTTCGGCGTAAGTTGTGTAATGTCCGTAGAATCCGCTTGCACGCCAGCGACGCGTGCGGCCCGAATCGGTAAAACCGAGCTGCTCCATTGCGGTCGCGCCGGGCAAAATATTTGCTCGATCTACATTAACCACTACTTCATAATCTTTGCGATAGGCTCGGACACGGTGTATGGAAGTTTGCGACAGGGCGGCCGTGATCTCGTCAGGGTTCGAAACTTTTTTTTCGTTGACCTTAAAGACGGCGTCGTTCTCGATCAATCCGCCTTTCGATAAAACACTGTCGGGCCGTAGTCCGTATACGGCAACGCCGCGCCCGACTGCCCGATCAACCATCGTCACGCCAACGTTGACCATGCACGAAAAAATCAGCACGCCGGCGGCGAAATAAACCGCTCGCAGATTTCTGAGGTTGTACAGAACAAAATAGAAGATGAGAAAAACGGCAGCACCGCGAAGACGATCGAGCGAGACAGCCGGTTCGTAAGAAACAAGCGAGCTGACAACGGACCAAACAAAAAGGCCCCAAAGGGCGAAATCCAGAGGTCCCAACTTTAGCTTTACCTTTGGCCGGAAAAACAGCCGTACGACCCAAAGGAACATGCCGACTATCCAGGCAGTTTGCGTCGCCGCGATCGAATGCGGAGCGGCGCCAAGCATCAGCAGCAGAAAAACGAACGCTGCCCGCTCAAGCCACCGGACGATCGCGTTGTCGCTTTCAGTACCAGCCAAATCGTCCAGCCGCTCGAAAATTTTTTGCATGCTTTTAGAAATTCTCAATTGTAAATTCTAAATTGTCCATCATTTTTCAATAGATACCATCAGTTCTATGCAACTTTAATTAATAATTAACAATGTAGAATTTATAATTTGACCGTTACAAGTGCGAACATTGTAACAATTGGTTCACTTACATGATCGATCAAAATATCCAAACCGACCTTTCGGTCACCGCCGAGATCAAGCTGTACTACGACCTCTACGTTCCTGAAACCGCCCAAGCTAACGCGCCGCTGCTGATCTCCGTACACGGCTACGGTGCCCACAAGCGATACATGATGCGCGAGGCACGCGCGGTTGCGCCTGATAATTGGATTATCGCGTCGGTGCAGGGACCGCACCAGCATTTTCGAAAGACGGCGGATGGCAGTTTCCGCATCGGTTTCGGCTGGTTAACCGACCATAACGCCGCCGAATCGGTAGCACTGCATCATAAATTTTTGATCGACGTGATAGAAAAACTGGCGGGTGATAATGTGATCGACCGTTCGCAGGTTTATCTCTTCGGCTTTTCACAGGCGTGCGCTCTCAACTTTCGGTTTGCTTTTACGCACCCGGACGTACCGGCCGGAGTCATCGGAATCTGCGGCGGAGTTCCGGGTGACCTGGACTCCAACCCGGTTTACAAACCTTTCGATGCGTCGACTTTTTATTTATATGGAGACGATGATGAGTTTTACACACAGGAAAAATTTAAGGAGTTCGACAAAAAGTTAGCTGACCGCTTGCCCAATTATCAGTCGAAACAGTACGCGGCAAAACATGAGATAACCGAAGAAATGCGCCCGGATATCGGCAGGTTCTTGAAAAGAGACGAAGAAGAACAAGGAGGAAATGCTCTCTCGGCGACCTCTGCGGACCCTCAGCGGTCGCCGCGTTAAGAATGAGCTAAACGCAGAGATCGCCGAGATAACCGATACCAAATATCCCAGGTGGTTTATTCCGCAAATTAGATTTTTGGCTTTTCAGACATCCTCCAATTGAAAAGACATTCTCTATTCCTCCTCCGCCAACCGCTTAGTACCCCGAGGCGAATAGTTGATCCGCCTCATCTCCTTAATACGCCCGTCGTCGACGTTGCCTTCGACGATTTCGTAACCGAGTAAAGCGAAAACGCGGTTGCGGACAAACAGTGGGCGGGCGTTGCCGTACCAATCTACGCATGAGGCTCGGCAGCCGTCGTTTGTCGAAAAGTTCCTTGCTTCCATTTCGCCGATCTCATTAAAGGACAGGGAATTGTTTTTTAGGAACAGTATTGCCGCCGACCCTTCGACCAGGTGTTTGTAACCCGCACGGCCTTCGCGTGCTATCGGCAATCCGAGCAGGCCGGAATCGCGTCCGTCAGGTTTGTAGAAAAATCCGTGACTGCGAAGCTCGCCTTGCGATGCATTTTTGCGAGCATAGCTTTCTCTTACCTCAGGCGTTTCACGCAAGTGAATTGGCGAAAAATAAAGGTCGCTTCCGTTAGTGCCTACAACGACCGCGTCCCTGCCCATTTGTTCGATTCGGTCCACGCCGTGTTTCAGCCGCAGGTTGTTCACTTCGCCGTTCGCCCAGTTGACCGCGTAGAGATTGGCTGCATCACGCTGCGATGGCCGGCCCCAGCCGCTTCCGGTCCCGTACAGCAGATAATCGCCGACGAAACGGTTCTGGAAAGTGTAGCCTTCAGGTTTGGGCATTTCCTGATAGCGATATCGCGGGGCGTCCATGCTGCCGTCCGAAAAACTATCCACCGGCATGCGGAACAACGCAACGTCGCCGGCGGCGAATTCCGAACCCCACATCTGCTCACCGTAACCATCGGAGCGAACGAGAACGTTCAGATGTTTGTCGTCACTCTCAAGAAAAGAGAATTGATCGACGGGCGAACCGGTAACGCCGACTGCACTTGGTGACGATCCGTCAAGCGGCATTTTGTACAACATCGAGCTTGACTTCGGTTTCTCGCCGCTGCGGTAACCGTATTGCCAGTCGGTCGTCCACACGTAAACCGAACTCGGCGAAACATAAAACACCCGGCCCGGCGCGCCGAGAGTTCCGGTTGCCGTACATGAAAAATCGCGGCTGGCAAGATCGCAAACCGTAACTGTGTGCAGGGCCGTGCCATAGCTCGATTCCACCGGCCGCTCGGCACGATAAATGTTCGTCGCCGGAATAATCCGCT
>CADEEU010000032.1:8703-17039 GCA_902826385.1 uncultured Acidobacteriota bacterium
TTATGCCACTTGCGTACGGCGGGAAAGCGTTCCATCGGATCGCCGCCATGATAGCCCAGATACATCGGTGTATAAAAGATCAGCTTGCTCCCGATCAAACGGCTGGCGTAGTTGCGCGATGAATAGTAATCGTTGGAACGCAGATGATAGGTCGAGCGATAATCAAGCCCGCCAAGCTCATCGATGTCGAACAGGTTGATCTCGGTTCCGCCTCGGCCATAACTGTAACCGACGACGGCTACCGTGTTTCCCGATACGAGCATTTCGTCATACCAGTCGCTTTGCGGGTTCACGCCGGGAGCAAAAGCATCGACCGCGTCCACAGGCTTTAAAGAGTTGTCGCCGATCTTTACGGTAAACAAACGCCCGCGACGCAGGATTACCAGATGATCGCCATGCAGCTTTACAATGCCGCCTTCGTCAACGCCCGCATGTTGGTTGTTGGTGACGGAATCTTCTTCTTTCGAAGATTTCTCGGCGTCGGCCGAAGCCGATGGCGTCGCCATCGGGGCGTTTCCGGAATCGGTTTTCGACTTTGCCGCCCGCTGTCGAGCATCACGTCTGCGTCGTTCTTCCAATACGCGGAAATAGTTTTTAAGCTCCTGTTCCGACGCAAAAGCCCGCATAGTCTTTTTGGGCTTCACGAGCTCCAAGGCTGCGGGATCGATCTCCGTATTAGCGGCCGTGATCGATCCGCTGAATCTCGCATTAGTAAAAATGATCACAGACGCCGCGATGGCAAGTATCGCTGCAGATATCGAAATGGTTCTTTTCATTGCATTTACGCTCCGGTTCGGAATTGGGTCAGCCCGATTGATACAGACAGAACGCGGTCGCTGAAATGAACTTGCAGATTATTTGAGCATGCTGAAAATTTGGAAGGAAACTCTTTAAAGGCGGGGTTTTGGTCGGCGAATCTCTACGCTGTCGGTCAAAGAGGAAGGCAAAACGACATTCGGTTTTTCGGTTCCGGCGGCGTCCCTGGTCATTTCAACGGTTATATCTTCAGGCTTCAGGCCATCGAGCAATGACTTGCCGCCGTAGAGAAGGACGTTTATCTTGCGTTTGCCGTCGCCTGATACCGGCACGCTGTACGACCTTTCGATCCTCTTTTCGCCGATGCGAAAATTAACATCGACCAGCGTTTCAAGCAGCGTAGCTTTTGGATTAGAAACATTGACCGAAATCTGCCGGGCGGCAAAATCCGCGTTTTTGTCAGTCAGGTCGATCTTGTCGGTGGTTACGGACGACAGTGCCCGCATTAGGTTGGCTGGTCCACGGACGCGAACCTTCGGAGGAGAGATAGTTTGACCATAAACCTCGAAACCGTTTGCCGGCGCGCCATCGGTAACGACGTTCACGGGAATCTCTTTCACCTCGACCGGCTCAAGCTTTACGGCGAACTGACGCGGCTGTATTTCGTCAAGTTTTATTCCGCTCGGCAGCGAAAGCGACACGCTTGCCGGCGTTAACTGTATAACGCGGTCGCCGGGCTGCACGTCCGCCAGGTCGAGCGAAACAATAAGGTCGTTTTTTACGATCTGGTCGATCTTGCGTTTGTCACCGCTGATGATGATGTCGACCTCCTGGATAGGCGTGTTCGTGACGTCGGTATTGTTCGGCAGCGTCAGGGTCAGGGGCACGCCGCTGATCCGCTGGATGGTGGGCTTGCTCAAACCTGTTACGCCAACCCAGAGCGCAAATGTGATGACAAGAGCGACCAGCTTCATCAGCCAATCCTCGAGGAATATCTTTCGCAGGATGTTTTTGAAGTACAGCTTTTGCTGCTGTCTGCGAACAAATTTGTCGTCGCTGAGTGTCATCGGATCAAAGGTCTCGGGTTCAAGCTCTCAGCTTGTTCTAGACGGAAAGGTAAGCTAAAGCTTGAAATCTGAACGCTTATCCAACAGTCAGTTCGCTGTCCGCCTCCTTCATTGTTTTCGTTACCTCACGCTTTTGCTGTGTAACCGGAATTTCCATCGCTTCAAGCAGCAGTTTGCGCAGGGTGGTCGTGTCGATATTGCGCGTGATCCCGCCCGCCTCGACGTAGGTGATCAGGCCGGTTTCTTCGGAAACGACGATCGATATAGCGTCGGAGCCTTCGGTTATTCCGATCGCCGCGCGATGTCGCGTTCCCATCTCACGGGAAATTTCAGGGTTTTTCGTCAGCGGCAGAAACACTGACGCAGCCGCAAGCCGTTCATTCTGGATGACCACAGCTCCGTCGTGCAGCGGCGTTGAAGGATTGAATATCGTAACTAAAAGGTCATAACCGATGGCCGCGTCCAACTGAACGCCGGCGTCGACGAAATTTCTCAGGCCAACGTTGCGTTCGATAACAATTAGCGCACCGGTTTTTTCCGAAGCCAGTGTCGTCACGGCCAGTACGATCTCGTCATAAACACTGCCGCCGAACTGTCCTCTCTGTCGCCTCAGAATAGGAAATCGCAGACGGTTCGCGAAATAGATCAGCGCCTGCCTGATCTCGGATTGAAACAGAACGATAATCGCAAATCCAACATAAACCACCGCGTATCGCAGCACGAATTCCAGCGTGGCCAGGTCCTGAGCGAGAGAAAGCCAGTAAAGCAAAAACAGCAATACCAAGCCAACGATCGTCGGCACGGCGCGCGTGCCGCGGAGCAGCCGCAGCACCACGTAGACGATGATGAACACGAACGCCATGTCAATTAGACTGCGCACACTGCTTATCGCCGGAATGTAGTCGCTTAACTGCATAGGAGATAAATCGGAAATCGAATTCCAATTTTTAAGAATATCACAGGATCACGATAGCTTTCGTTACCGCGTCAGAAACCCGACAAGCTTGCCTTCGTGATCTATTACACCGACAGAGCCGACGCCGTTTGCTCGCATTAGCTCTCGGGCCTCGGGCAGCGGCGTACCGACCTCGACGAACATATCGGATGTTATGGGCCGCATAGTTTGACGCACCGTCTGACTCCGCCAGCATTCACGTGGAACTGCCCTCATGTCCTCAAGAGAAAGGATGCCGTATAACTGCTTTTCGTTGGCGACGGGGAAGGCGGCTTGACGGTTCATCGGCAAAAGATGATCGATAAATTCCTGCAAATTTGCGTCTGGCGACACGACCGCGGGCAGCAGCATAACGTCGTCCACTAATTTGTGGCCGGCGGCGTGGACGGCCGCTATTATCCCGCGTGCCGAATCGAACAAAAAGAAACCCGTCAGCATCGCCCAAAAACCGGAAAAGAACTGCCCCCGGCCGACGGCGAAAAATAGTCCAAGGGCGATCAACCCGACCGCGATAACCTGGCCACAGCGTCCGGTCAGAATGGTCGCGTCGTTTAAGTCCCTGCCGTTTCGCCATAGAAAAGCCCTCAGCACGCGGCCGCCGTCGAGCGGATAACCCGGCAAAAGATTGAATACGGCAAGAAGGAAATTGACAAGCGCCAGCAGGAAAAGCAGATCGCGGAGGATGTCCAGGTTCGCGGCGTTCGCTGCGGTCATCAGCAGTGCGAACGCGACGGCCAGTACGAAGCTTGCAGCCGGTCCGGCGATAGCGATAAGAAACTCGGCACGGGGCGTTTTCGGCTCATGCACAAATCGCGTCAGCCCGCCAAACGGGTGCAGAACGATCTCGACAACCTCAAGTCGCTCGATCCGTGCCGTAATCGCGTGAGCAAGTTCGTGCAGAAATATCGAGAGAAAAAAAACGAGGGTCGCCGCCGCTCCGAGCCCGATGCTGGCCGCCCAATTACCTACCTGGCCCTGAACGCTCGCGGCCGTGATCGTAGTCATCAGCACCAACACCAAAAACCACGCACGCCCGGCCCTGACCGGTATTGCCGAGATCCGCATCAACTCGACGGGCCGCCTAATGTCTTCGAAAAATCGCATCAAAAACCCCGAGATCGTTCTCAGGGTAGCACATCCGATTTCAAGCCTGGTTGCGGCCTTTTTTGCCATTGCGCCGTATCGACAAGTTACTTGACCCAAAACCCGTGAAATCGAGGGTGAGTGAGGTCTGCACTAAAGCGGATGAAAATCGTGCAAATTGGTGTGGTGCTCAGTGTTCGTGCAGAACCAAATTCGCTGCAAGTCTAGTTTACACAATAGTTAACTGGACTGGTACGTAGCTTGCTTTCATAAAGGGAAGTCGGCCGATGTTGGGCCTTTGGGAGGTTCGTCAATGAAGACTTTTGAATCAAAACCAAGTTTCCAATCGATTTGCGGCCGCTCATCACGCCGCTCGACGTCGCAGCGTTCGTTTCCGCGGCTCGTGATCGACGACGCCATCTCGGCCACAAGGGTTCTCGTTGCCAAGACCCGTTCCGAGATCGAAGACCTCAATCTTATCATGGGCTCCATCGTGCCGGTCGAAGCAAAAGCCGAATAGCAGGCCCTACCAAATCATACGTGTTGGTGTGCTAGAATTCTCGCAATGAATCTGGCTGTTCAATTATTTCCATCGGAACGTCAAAAACTGTTCGAGCGGTTCCAAGACCGCTTACAGACCGCTCGAAATCTGAACCGAAAGGCTGTTAGCTTTCAGGCCAACAAGACTGAACCGGTATATCGTCTGTTTAAATATAAAGAGGGATTTTCATCAGGTTTGGTGAAACATTTCCTAAACGAATATGCCCCGACTCCAGGCAAATTATTGGATCCTTTTGCCGGGTCAGGTACGTCGCTTTTCGCCGGAAAGGAGCTTGGTTGGCGGGCGCATGGAATAGAGCTGTTGCCGGTTGGCAGTTTTGTAATAAACGCCCGAGAGGCATTGGATAGAATCGGTTATTCTGACCTTCGGACGGCGATCAGCGACGCCTTAAATCAATTGGGCAATCCTTTGACAAAATTTCTTCCTTTCAAACATCTTAAGATTACTCAGGATGCTTTTTCGGAGAGCAACGAAAACTCGCTGAATCGATATCTGGGATATTGCGCAACGGTCAAGGATGAAGAAATCCAAACCATATTGCGTTTTGCAGCTTTTTCTCTCCTGGAAGAAATAAGCTTTACTCGGAAAGATGGTCAGTACCTCCGTTGGGATCACAGGTCAAAAAGGACTCTTTCCGGCAAACCCTTCGACAAGGGAAAGATATCTTCATTTGAGGAAGCAATTACCGCCAAACTTAACGAAATCCTTGACGATATCGGTCCGGGATGCTCGCTTTTTCCAACGGAAAGTTTTGACTCTAATGCAAACTATCCAGGGCAGATTAGTCTCGATACAGGTTCATGTTTAGAAGAGTTGCCGAAGTACTCATCAGAGGAATTTGATTTTGTAATTACATCGCCACCCTACTGCAACCGTTACGACTACACCAGAACTTATGCTCTCGAACTTGCATTCCTGGGATTTGATGATGAAGCGGTCCGGCAATTACGACAGCAAATGCTGTCGTGCACGGTTGAAAACAAAGATAAGCTGAGGCAGTTAGAGGATCTTTACGCCACGAGTAAAGCCTCGACGTTCCAAACAGTAATCTCGGCGTATGAAAGCTCCGAGGCCATGTCGGAAATAAATATAGTCCTCGATAAGCTCAAGAACCTCGACCGTTTGAATAATAAGAATATAGCTAGGATGGTTAGGAATTATTTTCTTGAAATGTGCTTCGTGATTTTCGAACTCGCGCGGGTTACAAAGTCTGGCGGATACTGCGTAATGGTTAATGATAATGTTCGCTACGGTGGGGAAGAGATCCCGGCCGATCTTATTCTTTCAGAATTTGCGCAATCGTTCGGATACTCGATCGAGAAAATTTTCGTACTGCCCAGAGGAAAAGGAAATAGCAGTCAGCAAATGGGCAGCTTTGGACGAACGGAAGTCCGAAAGTGCGTTTACCTATGGCGAAAAAGGTAAGAGTTTCAAATCAAATTACTTCAGTCGACGACCTTATAACCTCCCGCGAGGAAACCCGAGCGGGATTTATCGCGATGGCCCTCGAAAAGACCTTGATGGCATCGCAATACGTCGAGGAGGCGAGAGCATTAAAGGCCCTGGCAAGTTCTGTGAAGGCACCTCGAAAGCTTCTCGATATGCCCGATTTAAGAAAGGGATTGATAAGCGCATCCGGTTTATCAGACAAATCACTCAAGCACCTAAGAGACGAAGATAAGGACGCAGCGATTCTGGGATTGATCGAAACGTTTCTCGAACCGGCAGGAGCGGATTTTCCGGATGAGTTGGTCTACAGGTATTTGCTTACGAAAGGTGACTCATTGGGTGGAAGTGCGCGGAACTTGGCGGGAGCACTTGGCGACAGAAAATTCCTTCGTACTCTGATTTCAGTTCTAAGTTTGGCGGGAGTTGAGTATTCTTGGAAAGACCGCAAAACCAAAGTATGGGTTCACAAACCAACTGGCGAAGTTGGAGTCGAAAAGCGTATCAGCGGCCTTTACTGGAAAAAAGGTGGCAAACACCGACTTTTGGCCATGAATGTCCTCCTGCCGCTAATTGGGAAAAATGTCGATCTTGTAATCCTGGACGCAAAGCCGGGTGATTTGGAAGCTGCTAACCGGACATTATTTGAACAAAACACCCGTTTCGTCGCACTTGGCGAACTGAAAGGTGGAATCGATCCTGCCGGTTCGGACGAACATTGGAAAACAGCGAATTTCGCGTTAAACCGGATTCGGTCCCGATTTCAGTCGCAAGGTCTTAATCCGCCAACCTTCTTCATCGGAGCGGCTATCGAACGAAGCATGGCCGGTGAAATCTTACAACAGCTTGATTCAAAGGTGTTGACGCGCACCGCAAATCTGACAAAAGACGCTCAACTTACTTCAATCTGTGACTGGATTATGAATCTTTGAACTTTCCTTATCAATCACCAGGAATCGCTAACACTTCCAAGGCGGACCGGATTTGCTTTTTATGTGCCGACCTTCGGAGCCGATCTACGCTTCGAACGGGATTTCGGCGTTTTGGAGGACGCTGAGTTCGTTGCGGGAGACTTTTTCGAGTAGTTTGGGATCGTCGAACATTTTTAGCAGGCCGTTGACGGTGGCGTAGCGCGGTTCGTCGGCGACGCTGCATGGGAGGTTGATGTAGTTTCGGAGATATTTGTCTATTCCGTCCAGCAGGGCGCCGCCGCCGGTCAGGATGACTCCGCGGTCGTAGATGTCGGCGGCTACTTCGGGCCGCAGCTCGGTCAACGTGTCGCGGACCATTTCGGCAATCTTTCGCACTATGGACTCAACTATCGGATAAACCTCGCCGTTCGTTATCTCGACCGCCGCCGGGCTGCCGGTTTGAACGTCGCGGCCGCGGACTTCGGTCGTTTTTGTAATGTCGTCCGGCAGAAAAGCAGAGGCGAAAGTGGTCTTTATATATTCAACCGTTTCCTCGCCTACCTGCAGCCCGCGGTGCCGACGCAGATGCGTCGCGAGAACTTCATTAATGGCGTTGCTGCCGTAGCGTTCCGAGGTTGACGTGACGACGGTGCCTTTCGCCACGATGGCGATGTTGGTCGTCGCGGCACCGATGTCAATGATCGCGGTCGCCCGCTTATCGGTCGGCAAAACGCCGGCACCGAACGCGGCGGCCAGGCCTTCTTCCATCATGAAAACCTTGCCGATGTGCGATTCCTCGGCGGCGTTCAAAAGGGCACGCTGCTCCACCTGAGTTACGTCAGACACCATGCTCATCACGGCCTGGAGCGACAGGTTCGAACCGCCTGTACGGGCTTTCTTTACAAAGTGCGCCAGCATCTTTTTGGTCCGCTCAAAATCGCCGACCACTCCGCCGATCAGCGGTGCGCGAACGACGACATCGCGGCCCTCGCGGCCGGCCATGTCGCCGGCCTCCTGACCGAACGCTACGACCTCCTCGGTGATCTCATTGATCGCGACGAGCGAGGGCTCGTCCAAAACCACACCTCGGCCCTTGACCGCGATGATCGTGCTGGCAGTGCCGAGATCAATCGCCATCGAGTCAGTAACTAACTTTTTGAGCGAGGAAATTCTTAACATGGTTGTAATGGCTGCACTAAAATTATATTCCTTTTGAATCGGCCCTGACAACAACTATTATTCGGCCTTTTTAGCCCCATTTTACCTCAAGGACATTGACCGGCTGGACGCGATTTTTCACCGTTAAAGGCTCCCGGACATTGACCGGAATCAGATTGCCGCTCGCGGACGCCGTGGCTTCACTTATCAATATCTGTCCACCGGCGGCGTTTGATTCAAGACGCGACGCTAGATTTACAGTGTCGCCGATTGCGGTGTATTCCGACCGCTTGTTCGAGCCGATGTACCCGATCGTTGCTTCGCCTGTGTGAAGTCCGATCCCGATAGATATCTTGCCGTAGCCTTCGTTATAAAGCTCTGCGTTCAGTTGGGCAAGG
>CADEEU010000033.1:0-4828 GCA_902826385.1 uncultured Acidobacteriota bacterium
CGTTCGATCATGCAAAGCAGGTAATTAAGATCGTATCCCTTGTCTTTATCGACGACGACGATGAAACCAGGCTTCGCGATCTTTACAAGCGTGCGGAGGCGACCAATTCTCAGGTTCGAAGTGTTTTGGAAACCGGCCTGCTCAACCTGCCCGGCGCCGCGGCACCTTCAGAAAACGCGTTTCCGACATCTAATTTCGACAAACCGGATTTCGAAAGCGCGGTCCGTAAAATTAAAGAATTTATTGCCGCCGGCGATGCATATCAGGTCGTCATTTCGCAATGTTTCTCACGGCCGACGAACGCTTCGCCGGTTTCGATCTATCGAGCAGTACGTTCGTTGAACCCTTCGCCATATATGTTCCTCATCCAATTGAACGGACGAGCGATCATCGGAGCTTCGCCAGAAATGTTGATCAGGTGTCGCGGAAAGAAGTTGGAATATCGGCCGATCGCCGGCACACGCCCGCGCGGGAAAACGACCGAGGAAGATGCTCGGCTGGCGGAGGAAATGCGGGCCGACCGCAAAGAAGTGGCAGAGCATTTAATGCTGGTCGACATGGGCCGCAACGATCTCGGGCGCGTCGCTGAATACGGCAGCGTCGAAGTTTCCGGCCTGATGAGCGTTGAAAAGTATTCGCACGTCCAACATCTGGTGACATACTTGTCAGCGAATTTACAAAATGACCTTGATCGTTTCGACGCGCTTGCCGCCTGCTTCCCAGCCGGAACCGTTTCGGGTGCGCCTAAGGTAAGTGCGATCGAGATAATCAGCGCACTCGAACCAACCGCACGCGGAGTTTACTCCGGAGCGGTCGGTTATTTCGATTACTCCGGCAACATGGACACGTGTATCGCTATCCGCACAATGGTGCTGGAAAAGCGCGTCGCCAGCGTGCAGGCGGGAGCAGGTATCGTCGCGGACTCCGACCCGGAATCTGAGTTTCGTGAAACCGAGAACAAGGCGGCGGCAATGCTGAAGGCGATTGAGCTTGCAGAAGACCAGAACCGTCTGGATTAGGGCCTGCAAAAAGCCCGCGAACTGGGCGACCGATTCCGGCAGGTTTCTGAGAATAAAAATGTCGATCCTGAACGAAACAATCCAGACATTCCGAGGCGGCCGGGACATCGAAGCGCTTGATGCAGAAGCGGTTCTTGATGCGCTGATCGGTGAATCGGATGAGTTGTTGCTGGCGGAAGTTTTTCGGGCGTGGAATGACAAGGGCATCGGCGAAGACGAAATATATTCGATCGCGAAGATCATGCGCGAACGCTGCACCCGAGTAAATTCGCGTCACAAAACTTTCATTGACATCGTCGGCACCGGCGGCAGCAAGGTGAAAACATTCAATGTTTCTACGGCTGCGGCGTTCGTCGTTGCCGGAGCAAGAGTCGCCGTTGCCAAACATGGAAATAAAGCCGCAACCAGCAGCACGGGAAGTGCCGATGTGCTTTTGGAACTCGGAGTCGAACCGGCTGTGGACGCCGAGACGGCAGAGCGGTGCCTTAACGAGATCGGAATTTGCTTTATGTTCGCGCCGAATTTTCACCGTCTTTCGCCAACACTCGGCAAGGTCCGACGCGGGCTCGGCTTCCCGACGATCTTTAATTGCGTCGGACCGCTTTGTAATCCGGCATCCGCACCGCATCAACTGATCGGCGTTTGGGACAAAACGCTAGTCCCGAAAATGGCGGCGGCCCTCGCCAGACTTGGAACCGGCAAGTCGTGGATAGTGCACGGCCACGATGGCCTTGACGAGATATCGTTAAGCGGGCAGACATTGGTAGCAGAGGTGAGCGGTTCATCGATACGCGAGTTCATAATTGAGCCCGAGGACTTTGGTGAAAAACCTCAACCTATCGATAGTTTCAAAACCGATTCTCCCGTAGAAAGTGCCGCGATCATCAAAAGGATCTTTGCCGGCGAACACCGGTTCGACGCCATACAAAGCCTGGTCTTGATCAACGCCGCCGCAGCCTTTTGCCTGACGGGCCGTGCGGACGACCTGCAAGAAGGCATGAAAATCGCGTTCGACAGCATCAGCAACGGACACGCGTTGAAGAAACTCAACGATCTCGCGGAGGCTTCAAAAAAATGAAAGGAACATTCCTTGAGAAAATCATCGAAGCCAAGCGCGTTCGGGTCGATAAAGCGAAGGCAGCTTGCGATCTCGTCGGATTGGCGGAGCAAGCCGCTCGGCCAAACGCCGGCCGATTTCGAAACGCTCTGTCGAACCGTTCTCGCACAAACATCATCGCCGAGTTCAAACGGTCCTCGCCGTCTAAAGGCATTATCAACGACCAGATCGACCCGGCGGCAACAGCTCTGAATTATCAAAACGGCGGTGCCGCCACCATTTCGGTGTTGACCGAAGAAGATTTTTTCGCAGGCTCGCTCGACGACCTTCGAGCAGTTCGCGAAGCCGTCGATCTGCCGATACTGCGAAAAGATTTCGTCATAGACGAGTTTCAAATCCGCGAATCGGCCGCTCTCGGTGCAGATGCGATCCTGTTGATCGTCGCGGCCTTGACCAAAGATGAGCTTCGGCGGTTTTACTCCCTGGCATCGGCCTTAGGTTTGGATGCATTGGTCGAAGTTCACGATCTTGACGAACTAAAGATCGCGACCGACATCGGGGCAACGCTCATCGGCGTGAACAATCGCAATCTCAAGACATTTGAAGTCACGCTCGACGTATCGCGCGAACTTATCGCTTCCGCGTCGAAAGATGCGATCATGGTTTCTGAAAGCGGCATAAGCACCAAACAGGAGATCGACGAACTGTCGTCGCTTGGATACGCTGGCTTTTTGATCGGCGAAACACTAATGAAAAGTAGAGATTCGATTGGCGAGATGCAAAAACTGATTTCCGAGGGTCAGGCCAAATGACTAAGGTTAAGATCTGCGGAATTACGAATCTGGAGGACGCTCTTGCGGCTGTCGAGTTTGGCGCGGATATGCTTGGGTTCAATTTTTACGAGAAAAGTCCGAGATATATTTCGCCTCATGCAGTCCTCAGTATTGTCAATAGGATTAGCGATTCTGTAACTAAGGTCGGGGTCTTCGTCAACGAAGAGACATATACAGTCGGTGAAATTATGGATTTAACGGGACTGAAAACGATTCAGCTCCACGGAGATGAGAGTCCGGAGTACATCAGAGAACTCAGGGCCGAAAGCGAAGCGACCATTATCAAAGCGTTTCGCGTCGGGCCGGCTTTTCAAGTCGAAACGATCGCCGACTATGAGTCGGACTATGTGCTGCTTGATGCATTCTCGCCGGATAGTTACGGCGGAACGGGAGAACTCTTTGATTGGAAAACTGCTGAAGCTGTTGCAGTGCTTAGACCCAACCTATACCTTGCCGGCGGGCT
The DNA here is from genome assembly GCA_902826385.1 of uncultured Acidobacteriota bacterium. Taxonomy (GTDB): domain Bacteria; phylum Acidobacteriota; class Blastocatellia; order Pyrinomonadales; family Pyrinomonadaceae; genus OLB17. The sequence continues at coordinate 3,373 of CADEEU010000033.1, forward strand.
AACCTCGCAAAATGTCGCGATGGCGGTCGAAGCTGTTCGGCCCTTTGCAGTCGATGTAGCGAGCGGTGTTGAATCGTCGCCCGGTAAAAAAGATCGGAAAAAGCTTGAGGCATTCATCCGCAACGCAAAGAAAGCATGAGCAATTTTGAGCCAAACGAACGAGGATATTGGGGTGAGTACGGAGGACGATATGTGCCGGAGACATTGGTCGCGCCGCTAGACGAATTGACCGAAGCGTATTTTGGCTATCGCGACGATACCGCGTTCCGGACGGAGTTCGATGCGTTACTGAAAGATTTTGTCGGCCGTCCGACACCACTTTATTTTGCTGAACGGCTGACGGAAAAACTCGGCGGAGCGCGCATCTACCTAAAACGTGAAGACCTGAATCACACCGGCGCACACAAGATAAACAATTGCATCGGGCAAATTCTTCTTGCGCGGCGGATGGGCAAAAAGCGGATTATCGCCGAGACCGGTGCAGGTCAGCATGGCGTCGCGACTGCCACCGTCTGTGCGCATTTCGGTCTTGAATGCGTCGTCTATATGGGCACCGAGGACATGCGGCGGCAGGAGCTGAACGTTTTTCGAATGCGACTTATGAGCGCCGAGGTACGCGGTGTCGATTCGGGATCGAGGACATTAAAGGACGCGATAAACGAGGCTTTGCGCGATTGGGTGACGAATGTCGAAACAACCTATTACCTGCTTGGTTCGGCCCTCGGTCCGCATCCGTATCCGCTGATGGTCCGCGATTTTCAAAGCGTGATCGGCCGTGAAACGCGAGAGCAGATCATTGAAAAAGAAGGTCGTCTGCCAGATCTCTTGATCGCCTGCGTCGGAGGCGGTTCGAATTCGATTGGGCTGTTTCACGAATTTTTGAATGATGCGAAAGTACGCATGGTCGGGGTCGAGGCCGGCGGTCGCGGAAACGCCTTAGGCGAGCACGCGGCAAGGTTTATGTCCGACGCCGCCGTTGGGATTTTGCAGGGTACGAAAAGTTACTTGCTGCAGGATCAAGCCGGGCAGATCGCTTTGACGCATTCGGTTTCGGCGGGTCTCGACTACGCATCGATCGGCCCGGAGCACGCTTTCCTGCACGACGAAGGCCGCGTCGAATACGTCTCGGCCTCGGACGACGAGGCGTTGTCCGCATTCCAAACGTTATCCGAAACCGAAGGCATTATCCCGGCACTTGAGTCTTCGCATGCGATCGCACACGTCCTAAAGATCGCCGGAGAAATGCCGAGAGATTCGGTGATCGTCGTTAACCTTTCCGGACGCGGAGACAAAGATGTAAATACGGCTGCTGAACTCATCCGGCACAAACACGACCGTTAGGGAGTGTGCCTTTCTACTAACTGAAACGGCTGGCAAGACATGAGGGCATTTACTACTTTATTTGTTCAGTGGATAGTTGAATAGTATTAGTTGATAGTTTGTTACCCAAAAATGA
>CADEEU010000033.1:4838-17002 GCA_902826385.1 uncultured Acidobacteriota bacterium
AGATTCGATTTATTAAGGAACGAAGGCCGTAAAGGTTTTATCCCGTTCGTCTCGGCCGGCGATCCTGACATTGAAACTTCCAAAAAGATCGTACTCACGCTCGCCGAAAACGGAGCCGACATTATTGAACTTGGAGTTCCTTTCTCGGACCCTATGGCCGACGGCCCGACGATACAGGCATCGTCGCAGCGTGCCGTTGAGAATGGAGTGACGCTGTCCGACGTTCTCTCGATGGTCGTTGACATCAGAACAAAAACTGATGTTCCGATCATCTTGTTCAGTTATTTAAACCCCCTTTTTAGATACGGGATAGGAAGGCTGGCGACCGACGCTGCCGCGGCAGGGGTAGATGGCGTCCTCGTGACCGATGCCGTCGATCAGGAAGCGTCTGAAATTGCATCGGTTTTAGGCCAGAACAATTTGGATTTGATATCACTGATCGCTCCGACGACGACCGACGAACGATTGGAAAAAATTGCCTCGAATTCGGGCGGATTTATTTACGCAGTTTCCCGTGCAGGTGTCACCGGAGCGCAAAGTGAAATAAGTAACTTGGCTGAAGTCCTCGTGAATCGCGCCAGAAAATTTACCGATTTGCCGATAGCAGTCGGTTTTGGGATTTCTACGCGTGAGCAGGTCGAAGACGTTTGGCGATACGCCGACGCGGCCGTAGTCGGATCGGCGATAGTAACAAAAGTCGAGCAATCGATTGCAAATGGTGACGCCGTTGAAAATGTCACTCGTTTTACCCGAGAACTTCTCGGTAAATCGTAAACGCGGCCGGTTTGCAAAAGCCGCAGCGTAAAATTAAAGTTTAGGATTCGCCGCAGGGCCAAGAAATATGCTTATCGTAATGAAACCGGATGCTTCGGCATCTGAAATCGAACGGGTTGTCGAGGTAATCGAAACATTAGGCTTTCGCGCACATGCGATGCCCGGTGAAAATCGAACCGCAATTGGCGTTACGGGCAACCGAGGCTCGGTCGATCCGGCACATTTTGAAAATCTACCGGGCGTTGCCGACGCAATTCGTGTCACTAAACCATACAAGCTGATCTCGAAAGAGCTGCGGCCAGAAAAATCCATCATAAAGGTCGGCAGCGCCACGATCGGCGGCCCAGAGTTGGCGATCATCGCCGGCCCGTGTGCGGTTGAAACTGTCGATCAGGTCTTTGCGGCCGCCGAGGCAGTCGCGAAAAGCGGAGCCAAGTTTTTTCGCGGCGGAGCGTTCAAGCCGAGGACTTCGCCTTACGCTTTTCAAGGCAAAGGAGAAGACGGACTGAAGATTCTTGCAGACGTTCGCGATCAGTTCGGCTTGAACATCGTCACCGAAGCGATGGACGAACGCGGCATCGACTTGGTTGAAAAATACGGCGACTGCATCCAGATCGGTGCCCGCAATATGCAGAATTTTTCGCTGCTGAAGTACGCGGGCAAGACACGCAAGCCGATCCTGCTCAAACGTGGCCTGTCGGCGACATTGGACGAATTCATGCTCGCCGCCGAATACATTATGGCCGAGGGCAACTATGACGTCATCCTCTGCGAACGCGGCATACGCACCTTCGCCGACCACGCACGCAACACGATGGACCTCTCCGTCGTTCCCGCTCTCCACCGTTACACGCACCTGCCCGTTATCGTCGATCCATCACACGGCACCGGCCACAATTACATGGTCACGCCCCTTGCCCGCGCGGGCGTCGCCGTCGGTGCGGATGGGTTGATCATCGAGGTGCATCCGTGTCCGGAAGAGGCTCTTTGTGATGGAGCTCAGGCGTTAACTATCAGTCAATATTTCGACCTTGTAACTCAGGTCGAGCAAATTCGCTCTGCGCTTAAAGTAAGTCAATATGCCCCAGTGTCAGTATGAAAAGTATTGACTTGAAATTTCTATAGTTATAACATTGTTATTATGCGAAAGAACCTTACAGTCATAGGAAATAGCCTTGGTCTGATTATCGAAAAACCAATTTTGGACATATTGGGCATAACGCGGGACTCCGAGTTGGAAATGCGAACCGACGGACAACGTTTGGTCATTGAGCCCGTGAAAAAAGACAAAAAAGGGAATGAAGTCCGCCGCATTACGCAAAAACTTATTAGGAGCCACGAAAAAACCTTTCGTAAGCTTGCGGAATGACGGACCCGAAATTTCTGTCGTTGGACGATGTCCTTCTTATTCACGAAGAGCAGCTGGATGCTTTTGGCGGGTTGAACGGAATCAGAGACGAAGGCTTGCTTGAATCGGCAGTCATGACGCCGCAAGCCAGTTTCGGCGGAGAGTATTTGCACTCCGATCTTTTTGAGATGGCCGCGGCCTACGCTTTTCACATAGCTGAAAATCAGCCGTTTCTGGACGGCAATAAGAGAACGGCTCTCAACTCCGCAATGGTTTTTCTCGAATTGAACGGATTCGAATTCCCGACCGAAGACGATTTAAGTCTTTACCACGCAATGATTGCAATTGCCGAAGAAAGGCTGGATAAACAGGGGCTCGCAGATATCTTTCGCGTAATGCTAAAACAATAAAAATCCGTGCAGGTTTCCAGATCCTGCACGGATTTTTGCTATTCGCTCGGCGCCTTTTGCCTATTTGGCCAAACGAAACCTTAAAAGGCTGTAAAACCGGATATAAAAGCTGATCATGCCTACAACGATCAGCAGCGTCAGGGGAACGAAGCGGAACATTTCAGGCAGGAAAACTCCCAATGATTGCCTGAACATAAGGCCGAGAATGATCGCCAGAGACGCGATCGCGGCCCGCTCCAACACCCAACGTTCAAAAACCGGTTTTTCGCCATTATAAGGCAAAAAGTAAGGAAATACTACAAACATTATCAGCGTCACCGCCGACAAAAATCCCTCGACGCCGAATGCGAATCGCTGTCCGCAATCGAAGGCCAGGAAGAAAAGGACGAACGTCGTGTCGAGGACAAAACTGCGACCCTCGGCTTTTTCTGCATACAGGTGCCGTGCTTGAGTAATTGTTCTCATAAATGAAGTTACAGTCTATTTACCGGGCTTGCTGAACTGTTTGTACGCTACCCGGAACAGTTCGGACAAGGCCTTTGCCGTCTCCGGCGTAAGTTTTTTATCGGCCCGCAAATGAGCTTCCACGATCTCAGGCGTGGCCTCGTGCGGGTAATAAATGACCGGTTCGACATCCGAGGCCGCCTGTTTGTTCATCACGCGGTCAATCGGCATATCCAGCCATCCGGTCAGCCTGGCGATATTGTCGGCGTCAGGTTTACCGGTCCCATTCTCTATACGCGAAAGAGTCGAGGCAGAAACGTCAGTAACGTCGGCTACGTCACGTAAGCTCAATCCCAACTCTTCCCTTCTCCGTTTGATCGCCCGGCCTAATTCGACCGTCTTGACGAAGTTGTTGCTATTCTTAAAAGCCATATTTGTCCTCCCAAATATCCAAGAATCCGTGAGTGCCACGGGTGCTTAGTACATTTCACCCGTAAAACATAACACACAAAAATTTTAAATGCAACACCTCGTTTCACCCTTGCAACTTAAAAATTATTATGGTACGCTGTTTCACAGATAGCACTGATGAAGTGCCGTTTGTAAGTAAACTGAGTAGCAAATGTCTGATTTGCAGCGAACAGAAGCCGCCGAAATGCCCGATGAAAATGTCCGGGAAACTTCAGACACCGGAACGATCATTCAAAAGGCAAACCGGCTTTTAGCAAGGAAAAGGAGATGATCATGAAATCGAATACGACAGTAGCCAATCAGAAATCACAGCCGGCAGACAACATACTCGCCTTTGGGTCGACGCTGTCGAAACTGCGAGAAAACGTCAAGCCCGGTTTGGTCCGGACACGCGAAACACGACGCGACCGCAACGGTAACATGCAAAAGGTCGAGTATGTTGAATGGCATACCGTGGCGGATATTTTAGATGAATCGGCCCCCAACTGGGAGCATTCCGTAAAAGACATCCGCAAGATCGGCGACATTATGACCGTCACCGTAGCTATTACTATCGACGGCGTTACGCGTGAGGGCATTGGCACCGGTATGGCTCAAAGCGAAACGGGCATCAAGAAAGCGGAGCACGACGCGTTAAAGCGGGCCGCCGTCAAATTCGGAATTGCCCGAGAGTTGTACAAGCGAGAGTTCGATGCGATAGACGCAGAACCGGCTTTAGATTCTGCGGTCGCCGTTGGAGAAGGCTTCCCTGCCGACCCGATCGCCGCAAGCCTGGCCGATCTTGTGACTGCAAAGCAGCTCGGCATGATCCGGGCCATCGGTCGTGAATCCGGAATCGATACCGAAGCGGAATGCAGCCTGATCCTGAAATGCGGCACCGCCGAATTGTCGAAACGCGCCGCGTCGGCATTTATCGATCATCTCCAAAAAGCACAAAGACACCCGGCCGCCGCAATGCCGCCGCTGCGTCGTGCCGGATAAAGAGATCTGGTTCCACCCAAATGTTTTGAGTTGTGATCTCCCGAACCGGCTTCCCGTTTTATTGAGTCGAACCACTCACAACTCAAAACTCCACCACTATGTTGGTTTTGATCTTTGAAAGTATGGATTTGCCCGGCGAGTGTCGATCCTCAATCTGCCCGCTCGAGACGAAAATGCCAAAAACGCCGATTTTTGTTCCGGCCTGTTCCGCTTGTTCCGCTACGCGCGGAACGGAATAAGACTCGTGACAATCGCTGCAACTCAAATGTTCACAGTTATTTGTGGCAAAGCGTGTTGGTTCGGCTTAAGACTCAGTTTCGATTATCTGAAAACCGATGATATGCTTTCACCCAAATTCAACAGGACCGAAATATGAGTTTGAACGAAGACCTTGCGAAATACGTAGGTACGTGGAGCGGTACAAATATCCTCCACACTCCGTGGATGCCCGAAACTTTAAGGCAATCGCCGTCCGATTTGACCGTCTCATTAAAAGCGAACAGGCAATTTGTTGCCTTTGAATATACCTGGGCCTACGAAGGCGAACCTCAGGAAGGAATAATTCTTCTAGGCTGCGATACCAGGTCGGACGCGGTGCAAACCGTATGGACCGATTCCTGGCATAGCAGCCATACGTTCATGCTTTCGGACGGAAAGGCCGCCGATGATGGTTCGATCTCGGTCAAAGGATATTACAAGGTTGAAGGGCACCCCGACTGGGGCTGGAGAACGGACATAATACCTGACGGCGAAAAGCTAAGGATTGTTATGTACAACGTTTCTCCGGAAGGTGAAGAAGACATTGCGGTCGAGACGGATTTTTCGCGGACGTAATCCGACGCGGTCCGACGACTTGGGGGGTTAGCTGAAATGAGGTTGGCAAGGCTTACGATCACTCTTACGATCTTGAGTTTAGCGAACGCGCTTGCTCAGCCTATCCGCGCGGTCGACCGAAGCGCCGATCAGACGAAAATACTCGCCGAGATCGAAGCCATTTCCAGAGGTTACGTGGGCCGTGATCCGAAACCGTTTGAAGATATCTATCTCGAAAACTACGTCAGCATCCGCGAACGCCCGAGCTATAACACGCGCGACCAGCTCATTGCCATGATGAAGGTCGATTCGGTTTTGATGCGAGCCGGGAGAAAGCTGGATTTCGAGACAATACTTTACGAAACCGAAGATCCGAAGATTCGCTTCTACGGACGAACTGCTATTGTCGTAAGCACAAAAAAGAATTTCTGGCAGTACAAAAGCCAAAAGTGCCTGACCAGGACGTTTGTCACGGAGCTGTGGGTTAAACCGGAAAACAGATGGAAACTCGCCGCGGGCCACGCTACGACCTTTCAGTGCGAACCGAAGCCTTTTCATCCGATGCACTCGGCTGTAGCGACCGTTCCGACCAGGTATAAGCCGTCCGCAAACACGGACGCGGCATCGGAATTTCAGGTACGCGAGATCGTTAACTCGCTTTCACAGGCAAAGTCGAATTCCGCAAAAGCATTCGAAAACGCGCTGGAGCGGTTCATTGCGAAAGATTTTTCTGCCGTCAACCTCAACGGCGAAATAGTCCGCGATAGAACAATCCTCTCGGGCATTTCGCTCCCGCCATCCACACGTCAGCCAGGCATAAGGGCCGCGGACGAGGCGTTAGTAGTTTTTCCAGAGGCGGCCGTTCACACCTTCAAAGTGCGGCCCGCGGCCGGCTCTCCCGCCGGCGAGGTCCCAAAGCAATGCTCGGTTTTCTTTGCGAAAACCGAAGAGCAATGGTCGATCGTCGCGGTCCATGTCAGCAGGCTTGTTGCGGATTGATGGAATTACACGGGAAGCTGAACCATTTTTCTTCTCATCGCGTACAACCTTAAATCCGAACGAATCCGGGCAGAAGAAATTAAGAAAAAGGAGACTTACCTCATGGCACAAGAAGCTAGCGAGATGGCGGAATTTGCCGGACCGGAAACCGGCTCGTTCTGCTGGACCGAGATTGCGGTCAACGATGCCGAAAAATGCAAAGCGTTCTATTCGAGCGTTTTTGGTTGGACGTTTAAGGACAGCCAGGCAGCAGCCGACGGCGCATTTGCCTATCACGAATTCTCGACCGGCGGCGGTTATCCCGCCGGCGGGCTGTATCAAATTTCGCATGAGATTTGTGGAGAAGGTGAACTTCCGCCGCCGCATTTTCTAACCTATGTTGCGGTCGACGACGTCGATGCAAACGCAAAACTTGCCGAAGAGCTTGGCGGCAAAGTAGTAAAAGGCCCGATGGATATTCCCAACACCGGACGGTTTGCTATAATCCAGGACCCGACCGGAGCGATGTTGGCTACGTTCAAGATGGGTTAAGAGGAGAATAAAATGGCTGAATTTGAAGTACCGAAGGCTGGCGAAGTATGCTGGCGCGAACTAAGAACAAAAGACCTTGCTGCTGCGCAAGAGTTTTATTCAACCCTGTTCGGATGGAAACTGGAGCAATCGAAGGTTACCGACACCGCCTATAAAGAAATAATCAACGGAAATACCGCAAACGGTGGAATGATGGCCATTGACGAAAGCTGGGGACCCGAACCGCCGCCGTCGCACTGGGCAAATTATATTGCGGTAGACGACGCCGATGCGACTGCCGAAAAGATCACTGCGAACGGCGGCAGTGTCCACGTTCCACCGTTCGATGCCCCGGGCGTCGGAAGAATGGCAATGGTTGCCGATCCGTCGGGCGCCGGTTTCGCGATAATTCAGTTTGCGGCAATGGCCTAACCTTCGCGATCACCGGTAAACGTCAACGAATCGGGAATAATTGCGGCGGAGATGGTGCCGTTCAATGCACCGTCCGCGAGTGAGCCGTTGATGACGAAATCGACGTTCTGGCCCTGAATCTCAGTGTTCGCGGTAGCAGAGAGCTTGTTGCCGCGAACCTTTCCGGCGGTGATCTCACCATTACCGAGCACGGTTTCGAGCTTTCCGGTAATGGACGCTCCGTCCTGTTCCAGCGTCAAAGAAATTGGGACTTTCTGCCCCTGAAAGTCGAGGCTCAACTTCCACGAACCGGCAAAATTTGCCGCTTCATCTCCATCTTCGGCCGCATACGACTCGACGCTTTTAGGTATTCCATCGGTGTCGAAAATCTCAATATCGGAGGCGTAGTCTTTAGCCTGCGGCAGAATCTCGCCCGCGTCGCCGACAATGACGATAGCGATCTTTTCGGGATGAACGTTTTGCTTTGCGACACGGCGAACATCGGCCACGGAAACGGCGGCCACATGATCGCGATAGGTCTGCAGATAATCGTCTGGAAGCCCGTACAACTCCTGCGAGACGATCAAATTGGTCAGCCCTTCCTGCGTCTCGGCCCGGAGCGGAAATACTCCGGTAAGGTAATTTTTTGCGTCTGCCAGCTCGGCCTCGGAAACATCTTCGTCACGGATCCGGTTCAGCTCGTAGAAAAATTCTTTAAGCGAATCGCCGGTAACGGCTGTACGCACTTCGGCCGTTGCTTCAAAATCACCAGCGTTGCGTTTTGCATCCATTCGCGTATAAGCACCGTAAGTGTAGCCCTTTTCTTCGCGGAGATTCATGAATACACGCGACGACGCTCCGGCACCCAGCACCTGGTTCATCACGAGCACGGCGAAATAATCCGGATCGTCCCGGCGAATCGCAAGATTTGCGAGCACGATGTTTGCTTGAGCCGAGCCGGGCCGATCGACGATCGTCAGCACATTCTTTTCCCGAAGAACCGGCGACGCAACTTTTGCGTGTGAGACCTCGTGCCGCTGCCAATCGCCGAAATGCTCATTGATCTCGGCCATCAACGATTCGCGATCGATGTCGCCGACCACTATCAGGATGCCGTTGTTCGGAACAAAATGACGACGATGTATTTCAGCAAGCTTTCCCTGTGTGAGCTTCTCGATATCGGCGGCCTTCGGCGAGACACGCGAATATGGATGCCTGCCGTAAATAAGTCTTGCGGCCTGTTCGCCCGCCAGAAAATTAGGCTGCGAGCGTTGGAATTTCAAATTCTCTACCGTGTTGCGGCGATAGAGGTCTAGCTCAGTTTCCGGGAAGGTCGGTTTGAAAACGACTTCGGCAAGCAAGCCGAGAATTTCAGAGTTGTAAAGCGCAAGCGTCGAAGCTGAGAGAATCGTAAAGTCGTCCGAGGAACTAGCGGAAAGACCGGCGCCAAGCCGCTCTATTTTTTCTGCCAACGCAAGGCTCGAATAGTTCTCGGTACCTTCGGTCAGCAACGACGCCATTGCCGATGTCAGGCCGATCGAATCCGCAGGATCATCGGCATCGCCTGTCATAAATGCCAGCCGGTAACTTACCAGCGGCAGTCGCGAGTCTTCGAATATTACGACACGCAATCCATTTTCGAGCGTGGTCTTAAATGCCTGCGGAATATTAAATGGCACCGGGGCAAGTGGCCTCGGAGCCGTCCTTAGAGAAACTTGAGCCATAAAAACGTTTGCCGATAATTCTCTTAAATCGAAAATTTCGACTAATTTTCTTAACCTTTGCCTGCCGGAACCACATCCAGCAGCGATCGATTTTCCGAGTTCAGATACTCATTTGCCGCCGACCTGATCTGCTCAGGCGTCACTGCCATCAGGGTTTCAAGTTCGGTATTGATCAACGTCGGATCGCCATCGTACAGCGCGTATTCGGCAATATTCTGTGCCCGGCTTTGCGAAGACTGTCGCAGCCGGACAGTGTCGTTTATCAGCTTATTATGCAGTTTCTGCATCTCGTCGGCGGTAGGGCCGTGTTCCGCAATGTGTTTGATCTCGGTCATTATTATGTCGCGGATTTTGCTAAGATCTTTTTCAGGCTTCGGGATCGCGCCAACATAGATACTCGACGGTCCGCGGCGTTCGTCCGTAAATCCGAACAGCTGCATTACGCTCTCCTCGCCTTTTACCAGTTTTTGATAAAGCCGCGAGCTTTCGCCATCGTAAAGCAATTTACCGGCGAGGTAGAGCGCGTTAAATTCCGGAGATCGCCTTTTCGGAATTTTCCAACCGACCAGAAAAGCAGGAAATGGAGCAAGTTTGTCTTCCCATTCTTTGTAGTTCGCCGCAACTTCTCTTGGCTCTTCTACATCGATCGCCGGCGGCAACGGCTGGGCCGGAATATCGCCAAAATAAGTTTCGATCAGTTGCTTGGCGGTTTCAGTTTCGAAAGCTCCGGAAAGAACGAGGACCGCATTGTTCGGCGCGTAATAGATCCTGAAAAACTCCTGCACGTCTTCGACCGTCGCATCGTCGAGATCGTCCATCGACCCAATGGTCGAATGAGAGTTCGCGAAATTTTTATAGATCATCTCCGAAATTAAATCGAATATCTGGCCGTAAGGCTGATTATCGTATCGGAGGCGTTTCTCTTCTTTTACGGCGTCCCGTTGGTTGTCTAGATTTTCCTGCGTTACGGCGAGCGAGCGCATTCGGTCCGATTCCAGCCACAAAGCCAGCGGCAATTCACTCGCTGGAAGCGTTTCGAAATAGTTGGTCCGCTCGCTGGACGTCGTGCCATTCATCGTCCCGCCAGCTTTCATGACGTACTGAAAATGTTCAGCCTTTTTCACATTTTCCGAACCTTGAAACATCATATGCTCGAACAAATGGGCGAAACCGGTGCGGCCCTCGCGCTCATTTCGCGAACCTACGTCGTAATACACGGCCAGCGCCACGACAGGCACCGAATCATCAAGATTAAGAACGACCCGAAGACCGTTTTTTAGAGTGTATTGCTCGATATCGAGCGGCGAAAGGTTGAACTTATCGGACATAAAAGTTTTCGCAGCTAACCCTGGATTGACCACTGTCTTTTACCTGACAATAAAATCATTTTGGCCGTTAAAAAGCAAAATACGGATTTGCGCAGCTTATTTTGTCGATTCCGAGCTCTGGTTTTCACCCGCGACAGCGTAAAGCGCCGACTTTACCTGAAACGGAGTCATTTCCGGATGTTTTTCGAGAAGCAGCGCAATAACGCCGACAATGTGCGGGCAGGCAAAACTATTACCGGTCAATGTCCGATGACCGCCATCAAGCCAGGCCGTCCTTACATTAACGCCCGGAGCGGTAAGCTCGATCACTTCGCCGAAATGAAAACCGAAGTTGAGGGGATTGGTCTCGGCGCTTTTTATTACCGAGATCAGGGACGATGAAAACACCGACGGAAAGCTTGGATGCGGTAGATTATTGGCAGCAGCGACAACGATACATCCGGCCTGATACGCGCGGTCGAGCAAATCGTGCAGCGGCGAGAAAAATTGAGGCTTTGTCGTTCCAAGGCTGAGGTTAATCACTTCGAACCGCTTTTTGATAGCATACTCCAGTCCGGCGAGAAAGGCCTGGCCGTCACCCAGCCCCGCTGAGCCTAAGACTTTGATGCTATACAGCTCAGCGTCCGGAGCGATCCTTGAGATTATTCCTGCACAGGCCGTCCCATGACCGGCTGAATCTCCGCTTTCCGAAGGATCGAATACTATTCTCTTGTTGTCGACCCGGGCTTCCACCGATTCGATGACGCGTCCATGCAAATCGGGATGTGATCCGTCGATACCACTATCAACAATCGCCACACGGACCCCGCGACCAGTAGCCGAGCGCCAGTCTCCAGCCAAATGCAGATATCTGGCTCCCCGGACGTGTTGGCCGGAATCAACTGTCGAAACGGTTGTCATAAGAAATCAAAGCGTTAGAAAACTGGCCTCGCCTTTACTGTCGGAATACCGAACGATCGACTCCAAAAAGTCCTTGCACATTACTCTTTCAGCCTCGCCGCGGCTGGCGATCTCGCGCACCAGTACGGCGAGGTCCATCATTTCTCGATGCTCGGACGAATCGCGGAGGCCGTGCAGCCATTCGCGAACGACCGAGATATCGTCGGTAGAGCTATCCGCCAAAACTTTCTCTCCGAGATCACGAAAAAGCTTGGCTGATTCATATGCATTGACAAGAGAAGCGATCGCCTCGGCAAATAATGCGGCCCGGTCCATTTCAGCGGGGGTAAAGGGCTCAAATGGCGGTTCGCCGCGGCGGTTAATGTACTCAAGCACGCCTATGACCTCGCCGTTGTGGCTAAGCGGCGTTGCAAGGATCATTTGCGTCGAATATCCCGTCGTCTTATCGACTTCGGAATAAAAAGTTGTTTCTTCACCTACATCCGAGACAGCCATCGGCTGCCCGGATGAAAGCACAAATCCGGCGATTCCTTTTCCGGCTGGCACCCTGATGTTGATCAACTGTTCGGCCACCTTTCCGATGGCCGAGAGAAACCGTAAGTCACCTTCGTCACCATCACGAATCAAGACAGACGCCTCTTCGGAATTCAGTTCGGCTGCCGAGATCTCAAGCATCTTTGCCAGAGACTGCGTAAGCGGGGCCGTCAGGATATTGGCAATGTCCACGGTCTCGATCAGCCGCTGAAGCTTTGCCGGAAGATCGTGTCCGTTTGATTCTGTCATTCAGTAATTTTCGCCCAAAAACACGGGATTTTCAACCGCAGTATAAAGTTCGTTACGGTCGCTGGAAAACCAGCCAAATTGAACGTTTACAAACGCCAAACAGGATTTTGTGGGTCTTCCGCAAGTGTTGGTGCAGCTCCGGCAAAAGGCGGAGTTGTTTTTTGGTAACAGAGATCGTATGGTGCTTCGAAAAAGTATTTGTGTCGCGGCTCTGCTTTGCACAATTTTGTGCCTGGTCACACCCGCACAAGAAAAACAGTTTACCCAG